>JBCDDO010000210.1:0-5588 GCA_039180245.1 Pseudomonadota bacterium
GAAAGGGCGGCGTCCTAGACCGCTAGACGAAGGGCGCGGCGCGGCTCTGATTAGTGTCTCGTCCGACCGGGCGCAAGGGTAAAATCGGCGCGATCAGCCGGCGGCAGCGTCCTCTATGATCAGGCGAATTCGGTTGCGCCCGTTCCACTCATCCCGGCTCAGCCGACCAGCAAGGTGGATCGGACGGTCCGGAGCATTGGACAGGAACCGGGCCAGCGGCCCGGGGCGGACGCGAAAGGCCACCGCCTCGACCACCGCGCCCGACGCATCGCGGCCGCGGCAGGACAAATGCGCGCTGCCGAGTTCGCGCAGCCCTTCGATGCGCAGGCTCGGAACGGCAAAGATCGGTTCAGGTGCACCTGAGCCGAAGGGGCCCGCCATCTCCAACCGGTCCAGAAGGTCAGGACGCAGCGCATGGGCCGAAAGCGCACCGTCGAGCGCCAACGCGCCTGGGCTGCCTGCCCGCGGATCGGGCTGTGTGCCAGACGTCTTATCGGCCAGCATCTCAGAAAGCCGCGCCATCACCGGGGCCACATCGGCCTGCGCAACGGTCAAGCCCGCCGCCATGGCATGCCCGCCGCCTTTTTCGATAAGCCCGGCGTCGGACAGCCGCACCACCGCGGCGCCAAGATCGATGCCCGGCACCGAGCGGCCCGAGCCCTTGGCATGCGTTCCATCCAGCGAGAACACCAAGGCCGGTTTGTCATAGGCCTCGCGCAGCCGCGCCGAGACGATGCCGATCACGCCGGGATGCCACCCCGCGCCCGCCGCCCATATCAGCGCGCCGGTCGTGTCCCGCGTTTCGACCTGGGCGAGCGCTGCGTCAGTGACATGGGCCTCGATTTCTCGACGTCTGGCATTGCAGGCCTCCAGCGCATCGGCGATCGCCTGCGCCTCCTGCGGATCGGCCGTTGCAAGCAACCGCGCACCCAGATCGGCGCGGCCCACCCGTCCGCCTGCGTTGATCCGCGGCCCCAGCGAGAACCCAATGCTGTGGGCGCTTGGCCGACCGCGCAGCTGCGCACGGTCGCTCAGCGCAGCAAGCCCGGGATTGCCGCGTTGGGTCAAGACCCGCAGCCCCTGTCGGACGAAGGCCCGATTGAGACCGGTGAGCGGCACCACATCGGCCACGGTGGCCAGCGCCACGAGGTCGAGCAGCGCCATCAGATCCGGCACCGACCGCATCTTCGTGCGAAGCAGGCGGTTGGCGGCGACAAGCAGCACAAAGACCACCCCGGCGGCACACAGCGCGCCCAGCCCGCTGGTGTCATCGCGCCGGTTGGGGTTGACGACCGGGACTGCGGGCAAGGTGTCGCCAGGCAGATGATGGTCGACGACCAGGACTTCGGCACCGTTGCTCTGCGCCGCGGCGATGGCCGCATGGCCATGGGTGCCGCAATCAACGCAGAGGATCAAAGGATGCGCCGCCGCAAGAGCCGTCATCGCCGTGGTGTTCGGACCGTAGCCTTCGTCGATCCGATCCGGCACATAGAGCGTGGTGTCAATGCCGAGGGCGCCGAGCCAGCGCAGCAACAGCGCGGCAGAGGCAGCACCATCAACATCGTAATCGGCAAAGACCGCAACCCGTTCGCCCCGCATCACCGCCTCGGCCAGCCGTGCGGCTGCGGCATCCATATCGGTGACCAGACTTGGATCGGGCATAAGCTCCCGCAGGGTCGGCGCAAGCCAGTGGGGCGCGTCCTCGGGCGTTATGCCGCGCGCGGCCAAAACCCGGGCGACGGCATCCGGCAGGCCGAGCTTTTGGGCCAGCGTGATGGCGGCGCGGTCCCGCGCCGCATCCGGCCCGACCCAACGCCGGCCAAGCGCCGAGTGGTCAACCCCAAGAAAGGCCGGGGGTGTGTCACCGCTCATCGCTGGCTCCGGCGCGTGCGCCAGGCCCGGTCCTGAGCCCGGAGCGTGGTGCAAAACGCCCTGCTGCCACCCGCGACCCGGCGTTTACTGATTGCGCTGGCGATAGAACAGACGCCGGACCGATCCGGTTTTGGACCGCATCAGGATCGTTTCGGTTTCAAGAAAGTCGCCGTCGCGGCGCGCTCCGGAGACGATCGAGCCGTTGGTGACCCCGGTTGCCGAGAAAATCACGTGCTGGGTGACCATCTCGTCGAGATTGTAGGTCCGGTCGAGATCGACAATGCCCGCACGCTCGGCGCGGGATCTTTCGTCATCGTTGCGAAACAGCAAGCGTCCCTGGATCTGCCCGCCCATGCATTTGAGCGCGGCTGCGGCCAACACCCCCTCCGGCGCGCCGCCCGAGCCCATATAGATGTCGATGCCGGTCTTTGTGGCCTCGGCGCAGTGAATGACGCCCGCCACATCGCCATCCGGGATCAAGCGAATGCGCGCCCCGGTTTCGCGGATCTCCTGGACCAGTTCCTCATGGCGCGGCCGCTCGAGCACGCAGCAGGTGATCTCTTCAGGCCCAACGCCCTTGGCGCCCGCCAGGGCCCTGATCCGCTCAGTGGGCGTCATGTCGAGATGGACGAGCCCGTCGGCATAGCCCGGTCCGATGGCAAGCTTGTCCATATAGACATCCGGCGCGTGCAGCATCGACCCCGTCGGCCCCAAGGCGATCACCGCCAGCGCATTGGGCAGGTCCTTTGCGGTGAGCGTCGTGCCCGCCAGCGGGTCGAGCGCGATGTCAACGCCCGGGCCGGTGCCCCGGCCCACCTTCTCGCCAATGTAGAGCATCGGGGCCTCGTCGCGCTCGCCTTCCCCAATGACCACGGTTCCTTGGATGTCGAGCATATTGAGCTGCGTGCGCATGGCATCGACCGCAGCCTGGTCGGCGGCTTTCTCGTCGCCCCGGCCGATCAGCTTGGCCGCGGCGATGGCTGCGGCCTCCGACACCCGCGCCAATCCCAGCGACAGCATGCGGTCGGAAAAGATCTCGGTTTGCTCTGACATCTCTGCTCCCTCATTGCGACATTCGGGCCAGCACTTGATCCCTTATCGGTGGGGTTTTGCGGCATCTTAGCGGCAGGGGCGTGACGTTTCACCCCCAACAGGGATCCGTGTGGCGCTCACATTCACTCAGGCTCGATACGCAAGGCAACCGGCTCATCGCTGCACACATCGAGCCGCTGGATGGCACGCAGCGCCGCCGTCAGCGCCGCGCGTGAGGTTGGGTGGGTTACGATCACCACCGGCGCGTCGGAGCCGCGATGCCCGTATTGGCGCATCATATCGATGGAAATCTCGCCCTCGCCCAGACAGGTTGCGACCCGTGCCAGAGTGCCGGGCGCATCGCGCAGCGCCAGGCGCAGGTAATAGGCCGCCTCGGACCCGGTCTGGGACCGTTCTGCGCGACGCAAGGCGTGCGCTGCGCGGCCGAGAGCGGGCCGGTTCACGCCCCGAGCGATATCGACAAGATCGCCCAGGATCGCCGAGGCGGTCGGACCGGCGCCGGCCCCGGGCCCTTCCAGCGCGATCTGGCCAATGAAATCGCCCTCGATGGCCACGGCATTGGTCACCCCGTCGAGCTGGCCAAGTGCGGAGGCGGCGGGCACCAGGCAAGGCTGCATGCGCTGCTCCAGCCCATCGGCATTCATCCGCGCCACGCCCAAAAGCTTGATGCGATAGCCCATATCCGCGGCCTGTCGGATGTCGGCCAGGGTGATGCGGTGAATGCCGTCGATCTCCACCCCATCGAAATCGACCTCGGTGCCAAAGGCAATGGCGGCCAGGAGCGCGAGCTTATGCGCCGCGTCGAACCCGCCGACATCGGCCTCGGGGTCGGCCTCGGCATAACCAAGCCGCTGAGCCTCGGCCAGCACATCGGCATAATCGGCGCCGCTGCGCGCCATTTCGGTCAGAATATAGTTGCAGGTGCCGTTCATCACGCCCAGCACGCGGGTGATGGCATTGCCCACCAAGCCCTCGCCCAGCGCCTTGACGACAGGTATGCCACCGGCCACAGCGGCTTCGAACCGCAGGGCCGCACCATTGGCCTCGGCCCGGGCAGCCATTCCCGTGCCATGGCGCGCCAGCATGGCTTTGTTGGCGGTCACCACATGCCGGCCTGCATCCAGCGCGGCTTCGACGGCGGCCTTGGCCGGTCCGTCCTCGCCGCCCATCACCTCGACCAGGCAATCGATCCCGTCACGGGTGGCCAGGGTCACCGGATCGTCGGCCCAGGCATGGCGAGAGATGTCGACGCCGCGGTCGCGGCTGCGCGATCGGGCCGACACAGCCACAACCTCGATCGGCCGCCCGGCGCGTTCGGCGATCTGCGGGCCATGGGTGTCGAGCATGCGCAGCACGCCTGTTCCAACCGTGCCGAGCCCGGCCAGAGCGATGCGGAAGGGCTGGGTCATTGGGCGCCTCGTCGCTGAACTGCGCCCTTCGCTTAGACCAGCGGGCGGGTCAGGGCAACCGGGTCGCCGTATGGGCCCTGCGCGGGCGCCAGGCCCGTCGAAGCCGCAGGAACGCCCAATAGCCCGCATCGAGGGCGAGCAGAAAGGGCTGCCTGTCGAGCAGCACGGCAATGGGCCGCAGCCGAGAGTTCGATTTGAAGAGCGCAAGGAAGGCCCGCGCGCCGGACACGACCTCGCCCGTGCCCAGCCTTACATGGAAGCGGGCCAGGGCGGCGTCGCGCGACACGCCCTCGGGGGGCGCGTCGGCACCGGCCACATCGCGCCATTGGGTTGCGGCCAGCGCATCGGTGCGCTTCCACAAATCCATCTCGGCCCGGCAGACCGGGCAGGCACCGTCGAAAAACACTTCGGTCGGCAGATCGGGGCGCGAAACTTCGGTCATGCTGAGGGTACGTGCAGCAGGGGCTTGCGGTTCAGCGTCACTGCACGTCCGTGACCGCGAGGGGTGCAAGACGCCAAGTCCAATCAAGCACCTGGTGCGAGTGACGCGGTGCCCAACGCCAGTCGAGCTCGACTAGTCGGGTTCAAAAAATCCCCAGCCATCGGGGGCGTAGCCATGCGTCAAGGCAATGCGGGTGGTCTTTTCTTCATGGGCCCAGATCGCCTCGACCGTGAAGGGCACATTGTCGATGCTGGCCTCGACCGTGCCATCTTCGGGATCGGCTTCGACCGCGTAACCCGCGCGCGCCAGACCGGCGACCAGCTTGGCCTCGTCGCTGTCGGTCTCCGCGGCCAAGAAGATCAGATCGAGCGTAATGGGCGTGCCCGGCGCCAGCCCTGCCTCGCGCGACAATTCGCGGTAGCTCACCTCAGTGTCGCGGCGCTGTTCGGCCCAGCTCCAGGGATCGGTGCTCATCCGCCGGCCTGCGAATAGCGCGCAAGGATCTCCTCGGCATTCTGCATCACCCGGCGCACATTGCGGGCCGCTTGGCGGATGCGGTGCTCATTCTCCACCAGACCCAGCCGCACGAAGCCTTCGCCATACTCGCCAAAGCCCACCCCGGGCGAGACGGCAACCTCGGCCTCAGCCAGCAGGATCTTGGCGAACTCCATCGAGCCGAGCCTGTCGAACGGGGCGGGCACCGGGGCCCAGGCAAACATGGTGGCGGCCGGCGGCGGGATGTCCCAGCCCGCCCGGCCCATCGCTTCGACCATGACATCGCGGCGGGATTTATAGGTCGTGCGGATCTCGGC
>JBCDDO010000211.1:0-5572 GCA_039180245.1 Pseudomonadota bacterium
CGCCGCGTCGCCGAGCTGGAGGCGTCGCTGCGGAGCGCTGCGCAGGCGGCGAGTGAGTCCGCCGCAAGTATCGAAGCCCAGCAGATCAAAATTGACGCGCTGAGCGCTGAGCTCGAGGTTGTGCGGCAGGAGAGCGCCACATTGACCGCTGCGCGCGACGCGCTGAGCGCCGAGCTGCAGGCTGTGAGCGCGGAGGGCACTGCCGCCGCTAAGGCCGCCGAGGCGCGGCTGGCTGTGGCGGGCGAGGAGGCTGAGGCCGCGGCGGCGGCGGCGGCAGATGCTGCCTCCAGAGCAGAGTCGCGCATCGCCGAGCTTACCGAAACCGCAAAAGACCTGGAGCGCCGCGCCGAGGGTGCAGAGGCGCGCGCGCGGAGCGTCGAATCTGATTTGGAAGCCGCAAAGGAAGACGCAACGCGGGCAGCACAAGAAGCGACAGATCGTGTCGCGGCGGGGGAGGCGGCGCTGACAGAGGCGCAAGCGCGCGTGGCATCGCTGGAAAATGATCTGGAGAAGCTGAAGCAAATTGCAGCGGAAGAAAAGGCGTCCGCGGCCGCCGAGGCAAAGGAGACTGTTGAGGTCCTAGAATCGCTGCAGGCCGAGCTTCACGCGGTGCGCGATGCCCGCGACAAACTGAGTGACGGGGTTGGTGAACAGCTCTTCGGGGCTGCCCTGCTGCTGGATATGGCCCCCGCTCATCACCACGATGCGGTCGCCCAGCGTCATCGCCTCGACCTGATCGTGGGTGACGTAGATGAAGTTCTTGTTGATGCGTGCGCGCATCTCGGCAAGCTCGGTGCGCATCCGCGCGCGCAGCTTTGCATCGAGGTTCGATAGCGGCTCGTCGAGCAGGAAGATCCCGGTATCGCGCACCATGGCCCGGCCCATTGCCACGCGCTGGCGCTGCCCGCCCGACAGCTCACCCGGCCTGCGGTGGAGATAGTCCGTCAGCCCCAGGATCTCGGCGACGTCGCGCACCTTGCGATCGATCTCATCGGCCGGGCGCTTGGCCAGCCGCAGGGCAAACGACATGTTCCGCGCGACATTCATATGCGGATAGAGCGCATAGTCCTGAAAGACCATGGCAAGGTCGCGATCCTTGGGTTCGAGATGGCTGACGGGTTTGCCATCGACATAGATCTCGCCATCCGAGACGTCCTCAAGCCCTGCAATCATCCGAAGCGTGGTGGATTTGCCGCAGCCAGAGGGGCCCACGAAGACCGTGAACTCATTGTCATCCATGTCGAGATTGATGCCGTGCAGCACCTCGACATTTCCATAGCGTTTGACCAGCCGGTCGAGCTGAATCGTCGGCATGCGTGCGCCGAGCCTCCCTGGTGCCTTTTTGTTACCGGTAACACTGACACAGCCACTCCCACCGCACAAGCCCCAAAAAAAGGTGGGATAAGAGATCCGAGCCAGGCGTCAGCGCGTTCGGGTGCTGCCGCGCAGGGCCACTTCGGCCGGAACGTCAATTTTGACGGTTGCGTCGCCAATGCCGTCGCCGGCCAGACAGCGTTCGATCAATTTGCCGGTTTCGTGTCCGATGCGCCGCGGATCGACGACCAATGTGGTGATGGTGGGGTTGGAAAACCGCGACACCTCGAAATTTCCAAACCCGGCAATGCCGATATCCTCCGGAACACGCCGCCCGGTGTCAACGAGCCGCGACAGCGCGCCAAAGGCCGGCAGGTCGGACACGCAGAAGACGCAATCAGTGTCGGGAAACCGCGACAGCAACAGGTCGAGCGCGGCGGCCCCATCCTCGATCGACAGCGGCGGGCTGCCATATTGCAGGCAACGCTCGGCCGAGAGGCCGCGCGCGGTCATCTCGGCCCGAAAGCCCGCGCGCCGCTCTGCCCCGCGCGTCCAATCATCCTGCGCCTCGCCCAGAAAGGCGATGCGGCGATAGCCCAGCCCGATCAGCCCCGCAGTCATCGCCTGCGCGGCGGTCCGGTTGGAAAACCCCACCGTGTGACAGACCGGATCTTCCGGCGTTTCCCAAAGCTCGATCACCGGCACCTGCGCCTCGGTCAAAAGCGCGAGCGTGCGGTCGGAATGCCCGTCATAGGACAGAACGATCGCCTCCGGCCGGCGGCGCAGCATCTCCTCGATCAGAGCCTCTTCGCGCGCGGCCGAGTAGCCGGTATGGCCCAGCAGGATCTGACGGCCCGACGGTTCCAGCGCCTCCGTCAGCGCCTGCACGGTTTCGGCGAAATGGAGATTGTTGAGCGACGGGACCAGCACCGCCACAAAGCCCGAGCGTTTGGTCGACAGGCTGCCGGCCATCTGGTCAGGCACATAGTTCATCTCACGCACAACGCGCAGGATCCGCTCGCGCGTTTCCTTGGAGACCGGGCTGTCCTTGCGCAGCGCCCGGCTCACCGTCATGCGCGACACACCGGCGACCTTGGCCACGTCGCGCATTGTCACGGTTGGACCAGATTTCATGGCGTGCCCCCGGCTCGGCACCTGGCGCGAAACCTGCGCCGGGCATGCGGTGATACCGGTCACACTGCCCTGTTCGTTCCCACCCTGCAAGCGTGGCCTTCGCGTCAGAACCCT
The DNA here is from genome assembly GCA_039180245.1 of Pseudomonadota bacterium. Classification (GTDB taxonomy): domain Bacteria; phylum Pseudomonadota; class Alphaproteobacteria; order Rhodobacterales; family Rhodobacteraceae; genus J013. The sequence goes on from JBCDDO010000211.1 coordinate 2,563, forward strand.
TCCAGCACCATCTTGCCCCGCGCCGTGCCCTGCGCCAGACGGCGATGCGCGTCGCGCAGAACATCCGCGCGGATCGGACCAAGCGTTTCGGAGGCCGTTGAGCGGATTTTGCCCGCGTCCAACAACGCAGCGGTTTGCGCCAGGATCTGGCCCTGGCGCGCCATATCGGCGGTTTGAAACAGCGATCGGGTGAACATCAGCTCCCAATGCGTCGAGACCGCCTTTGTTTTGAAAGGCATGACGTCGAGGCTGTCGGGATCGTCGATAAGCCCAAAGCGGCCCTGAGGGGCGATCAGCGCGGCGATTTGGTCGATGTAAAGATGCGTGTGGGTTGTCGAGAACACAAAAGACGGCGCGCCCAGATTCAGCGCAGCGATCTGGTCGGGCAGGGGCTGCCGGTGGTCGACGACATGTTGCGCGCCGAGGCTGCGCGCCCATTCCGCGGTTTCGCGCCGCGAGGCGGTGGCGATCACGGTCAGCCCGGTCAAGGCCCGGGCCAATTGAATGGCAATCGATCCAACACCTCCGGCGCCGCCTATCACCAGGAGAACCGGGTCAGCGCCCGGAACGGGCTCGGTCACACGCAGCCGGTCAAAGAGCATCTCATGGGCCGTGAGCGTTGTCAGCGGCAGCGCGGCCGCCGCGGCCACCGGCACCGAATGCGGCGCCAGACCGACGATGCGCGCATCGACGAGATGATACTCGGCATTGCTGCCCGGCCGATCGATGGCGCCGGCATACCAGACCCGGTCGCCGGGCTTGAACCCCTCTGCGTCCGGGCCGTGCTCGACCACCTCGCCCACCGCATCCCCGCCCAGCACATTGGGCAGATCGCCCTCGGGGGGGCGGCGCAGGCGGATCTTGTAATCGACCGGGTTGACCGACACCGCCGCCACCCGCACCAGCAGATCATGTCCTGTGGCCTTGGGCCGCTCGGCCACGAAATCGACCAGCGCATCGTCGCGGTCAAGCGCGCCCAGCATCGTGTATCCGACAGCTTTCATGACAGGGCACCTTTTGGACCGACGGGGCTGTCGGTATGGGCCGAGATCGCGGTGCCGATGGCCGAGACGATGGCGCCCGCCTGCGTGGGGTCAGCCGCCGCGCGATGCGGCGCTGCAAAGACCCCCGCATCGTTGTCGAAATACTTTCCCGTGGCCGCGGCAAAGGCCTCATCCAAGGCGGCGCGGACCAGGATGTCGGCGCCGATCCCCAAATCGCTGCCCGCCACCCCAAAGCCCTCCGTCACCATTTTGCTGGCCAGGAGCGAGCCTGGATTGACCGCAATCAGGACCGGGCCTTGCGGGCCGAGCCGCGCGCCGGTTTCCTGCGACCAAATCGTGAGCGCCAGCTTGGACTGGGCATAGGCCTCCATATCGCCCACCCGCACCTCGCCGGCCATGGCCCGCAGGTCGACCGGGGCTTGGGCGGCGGAGGAGAGGTTCACCACCCGCGCGCGGGCCGGCATGTGCGGCATGAGCAGGGTCGCCAAAAGACATGGGGCAAGTGTGTTGACGACAAAGCGGACGTCGAGCCCATCGGCAGTGACGGTCTGTGGGGTCTTATAGACCCCGGCATTGTTGATGAGCACATCGAGCTGGGTCGAGCGTGCGGCAAGGCTGTTGGACACGTCCTGCGCGAGCTGAGCGACCTGCGAAAGCTGCGACAGATCGGCCAGATGGGTGTCAACGCGGCCCGAGCCGCCAATGCCAATCACGGCGACCCGGGCCGCCTCCAGCTTGGCCGAATTGCGGCCATGCAGCAGAAGGTTGTGACCCAGCGCGGCCAGGCGTTTGGCGGTTTCAAGCCCAATCCCGTCCGTGGCGCCCGTGATCAGGAGCGTGCGCGCGCCCGTCCCGGGATGGTCTGTCACGTCATCGCTCACGCCATGTCATCCTTGCCCTCGATCAGCGCATGATGACTGACCGAGCCTGCCTGGCGAGCGGCCAGATGCCCGGCGTAATCGGGATCGGCCATGAAGGCATGTGCCGCATCGCGGCTGGGCCATTCCAAAAGAATGCGCAGGGCAGGGACATCTCTGTCGCCCTCCAAGCGCTCATGCGACGCGGTGCGGGCAAGGTAGCGCCCGCCATGCTTGGCAACCAACGGGCCGACCTCGGACAGATAGCTGGGGATCCAGGCATCGGCGGTCGGGGTGACGTCGAGCACGGAATAAAACGGCATCGCGATGTTCCTTCGATCAGGCGATCTTGGTCATTTCGTTCAAAACGAAGCTGCTCACCGCGCCATCGGTCGCCGCCATATAAGCGGCCAGATGCGGCGCGTTCATATGCGCCTGCCACAGCGCGCGGCTTTCCCAGGTCTCGTAAAAGACAAAGAAGCCCGGCGCGTCGGTGTCGACATGAAGATCGTATTGCAGGCAGCCCTGCTCGCCCCGGGTGATCGGGACAAGCGTTTCCAGCTCGGCGCGCACCAGATCTTCCTTGCCGGGCGCGGCGGTGATCTGGGCGAGGATCGTCAAGGGCATCGGCGGCTCTCCATGGCTGTGGTTAAGCAGAGCTAGGCCGAGCCTGCAGCAACTTGCAAGTACGCATCATTTGGACCTATACGGTAGGAATGGATACTGTAGATCGCCCCGATGCCGGGCCCGAGACAAGCGCCCACCGGTTTCCGCGCTATGATTGCAGCGCTGGCTGCCCGGTCGAGGCAGCACTCGAACAGATCTCGGGCAAATGGAAAGGTCTGATCATCTACCACCTGCTCAGCGGCACGTTGCGCTTCAACGAACTGGCGCGTCGGGTGGGGTCGGTCAGCCAGCGCAGCCTGACCAAGCAATTGCGCGAGCTGGAGGCGGATGGCATTTTGCACCGCAACGTGTTTGCCGTGGTTCCGCCCCGGGTTGAGTACAGCCTGACCGAGAAGGGGCGTGCCCTGTCCGATGCGATCGGGGCGCTGCGGCAGTGGGGCCTTGCCCATCCGCGCTGAGCGCGCTTGCCCGATCGGCGCATTCCGATAGGATCGGGATACACATCCCCAGCGGCGAGCCCCG
>JBCDDO010000212.1:0-5528 GCA_039180245.1 Pseudomonadota bacterium
CCGGGGGCGGCCTGATGACGGGCTGACCGGACCGGGGGCGGCCCGACATGCCGAGGCGCATATTGGCAGGATGACCCGCGCAGGTCGCGACCAGACGGAGGGCTCCCGCGCTTACGCCCGCATCGAAGATGCGTGCACTGCGCTTTGGGCCCGGCCCGCCGCTGGCGCGGCGGGTCCCGCAGCCCGGCGCGCGTCGGCGCCCTGGTTTGCAGGCGGTAACGCACCCAAACTGGGTGTCGGCGGACCCCAAAGCGCCCGGCGCAGCGGGGGGGCGGGACAGGCCCGAAGGACGGCGGATGCGGTACAGAGAAGGCGATCTGAGCGGCCTGGAAGGCCGAGACGAATGAGCGGTCAGACGATCACCGGCCGAGCGGTCTGCGCGCCCAAACCGAAGACCCGTTTGTAGCGCGCCACTTCGGCCTCCGGCCCCACCGCCTTTTCAGGATTGTCCGAGAGCTTTACGCATGGCGTGCCATCGGCACTGACCGCCTTGCACACCAGACTGAAGGGCGCCAAAGCGTCCCCCGCGACAAGCCCGCGAAAATCATTGGTCATCAGCGTGCCCCAGCCAAAGGCAAGCCGCACCCGCCCGGCAAACTGCGCATGCAGCGCTGCGATCCGCTCCACATCCAGCCCGTCCGAGAAGATCACCAGTTTCTCGCGCGGGTCCTGGCCATGGCGGCGCCAGAACTCGATGGCGATCTCGGCGCCGGTTGCGGGATCGCCCGAATCCACCCGCACGCCGGTCCAGCCCGCCAGCCAGTCTGGCGCGCCGTCATAGAACCCGCGGCTGCCATAGGTGTCGGGCAGGATAATGCGCAGGTTCTGATCATAGGCCTCGGACCAATCCCGAAATACCCGATACTGGGCGGCGCGCATCGCCGCCTCCCGACCGCCGGCCGCATTGGCGGCTGGGCCGCTCTGATCGGGTCGCGCCCGATCGGGTCCAGGCTGATCGGGTCGCGTCCGATCGGGTCCGGGCTGATCGGTGTCGGTCTGGCCGGCGGCCAGGGCGGTGTAGACCATCTGCAATTCATGGGCATTGGTGCCCACCGCCTCGACCTCATGCCGCATGGCCAAAAGACAGTTCGAGGTGCCGACGAATTTCTCGCCCAGACCTTCGGCCATGGCCTGAACGCACCAATCCTGCCACAGGAACCCGTGCCGGCGGCGGGTGCCGAAATCGGCCAGCGAGAGCCCGTCGAGCGTGTCCAGCCGCTCGATCTTCTCCCAGAGCCGGGTCATCGCCCGGGCATAGAGAACCTGCAGCTCAAGCTTGCCCAGTCCGCGCAGCACGGCGCGCGAGCGCAGCTCCATCAGGATCGCCAGCGCCGGGATCTCCCACATCATGCTTTCGATCCAGGGACCTTCGAAGGTCAGCTCGTACTGATCGCCGCGCCGTTCCAGATGATACTCGGGAAAGCGGAACTCTTCGAGCCATTGGATAAAGTCGGGGCGGAACATCCAGCGTTTGCCGTAAAAGGTGTTGCCGCGCAGCCAGGTGCTTTCGCCGCGGCTGAGCGACAGACCGCGCACATGGTCGAGCTGTTCGCGCAACGCGCCCTCGTCGATCAGCCGCGCCATCGGCACGTGATCCGAGCGGTTGATGAGCGAGAAGGTGACCCGCGCGCGGCGATGCGTGGCAAAGACAAGCTGTGCCATCAGGAGCTTGTAGAAATCAGTGTCGATCACCGAGCGTACGATCGGGTCGATCTTCCAGGTGTGGTCGTGAACGCGCTTGGCAATGTCGATCATGGCCTGCCCCCGACCCTGACCCTGAACCTGACCCTGACCCAGCCCCGGCCCCTGCCAGGCGCCTCGGCCGGCGCCAGATGCCGCGCGGCAAAGCCCAGCCTGTCGGTGTAATGCGCGAGCGACCGCGCAAGGTCGGCGACAATCCAAAACGGTGTCGCCGACCCAGGCCTGCAGGCCGTGCCATCCGCGATCTCATCGGTCATGCCAAGGTCACCCCGGCCGCGCGCATCTCGTCCAGGGCCGCGCTGAGCGAGCCGTCAAGATCGATCGCCCGGCACAGATCCAATCGTACGGTCACCGCAAAGCCCAGCTTGCAGGCATCGACCGCCGACCAGCGCACGCAGAAATCGGTGGCCAGGCCGACCAGCACCAACGCCGTCACACCGCGCTCGCGCAGATAGCCGGCAAGCCCGGTCGGTGTGGTCTTGTCGTTCTCAAAAAACGCCGAATAGCTGTCGATCTCTCGCCGAAAGCCCTTTCGGATGATCAGATCGGCATCGCCCCGCAGATCGGCGTGGAACGCGGCCCCGACCGAGCCCTGCACGCAATGGCTGGGCCAAAGCACCTGCGGGCCATAGGGCATTTCGGTCAGCATATAGGGTGCGGCACCCGGATGCTGATCGGCAAAGGAGAGATGATCGCCCGGGTGCCAGTCCTGGGTCAGCACCCGCACCGCATGCGCGGCCTGCAGAGCATTCACCCCGGCAACGATCTCGTCGCCGCCGGCCACGGCGAGCGCCCCGCCGGGGCAAAAATCGCGCTGGATGTCGATCATGATCAGAGCAGCATCGGAAAGCATATGCGGCGTCCTCGCGGTTAGGCGATCTTTTCGAGAAGTCGCAAAAGGGTCTGGCGTTCGTCTTCGTCAAGCGGGGCCAGCGTTTCGGCGCTGACCGCCATCCCGACCTGGGCCAGCTCGTCAAAAAGCGCGCGCCCCTCGCCGCTGAGCCGGACCACCAGCCGCCGCCTGTCGCGCAGGTCGGGCTCGGCCACAACCAGCGCCCGGGCCAACAGCCGATCGACAACCCCCTTGACCGTGGCGCCATCCATCGCCGTCTCGCGACCCAGCTGGTTTTGGGAGAGCGCGCCAAGTTCGCAAAGCCGCGCCAGGACGGCAAGCTGCTGCGGCGTCAGTTCCGGAATGCGGTCGGCAAAAATCGCCAAATGCCGCTGGCTCGCCCGGCGTAAGATGAAGCCGATCTGTGCATCCAGCCGATAAAGCGGTGCCGTCTGCCCCAGTTTTGCTGCCGTGACCATGTCGCGCTCCGCTCTTGCGGAGCATGTTCCCGCCGCGCCCAGAGGCGGTTGGCAGGGGCTCCGCCCGCCGAACCTCGCCTGTCGATCAGGGCGATGCAAGCGCCAATCGTGCAGGCGCTGTTGACACCGCCCCGCCCAAGGGCGCACATTTGTTTGTGTGCAAACGATCTGCCGCGCCGGGGTCAAGACGAGCATGGAGCCAGTTTGAGATGCGCTATGCCCGCCCAACCAAGCTCGAAGACGCGCTTGCGTTGAGGGCCAATGAGCCCAGCTTTACGGTATTGTGTGGCGGCACCGATCTTTACCCCGCAACTGAGCGACCGGCCTTGTCGGGACCCGTGCTCGATGTCAGCGCGGTCGCGGAGATGCGCGGCGTTGCCCAAGGGGCGGACGGGCTGCGGATCGGGGCTGCGACCAGCTGGTCGACATTGATCGCCAGTGATCTGCCGCCGGCCTGTGCCGCACTTCAAGAAGCGGCCCGCGAGGTCGGCGCGGTCCAGATCCAAAATGCCGGGACCCTTGGAGGCAATCTCTGCACCGCCTCGCCCGCGGCCGATGGCGTGCCCCCGCTGTTGGTGCTGGAAGCGGAGGTCGAACTGCGCTCGGTGCGCGGCGCGCGGCGGCTGCCACTTGGCGGGTTCTTGGCCGGGGCGCGCCGGACGGCCCTCGCACCGGATGAGATTTTAACCGCGGTTCATCTGCCGACCCGGGCGCTGGCGGGTCAGTCGATTTTCACCAAGCTTGGCGCACGCCGCTATCTTGTTATCTCAATTGCCATGGTCGCGGCCCGGCTGGAACTCGTGGGGGCGCGGGTGCAATCTGCCGCGCTGGCAGTCGGTGCGTGCAGCGCGGTCGCGCAGCGTCTGCCGCGCGTCGAGGCGGCGCTGGTCGGTGCGTCGACGGCCGCGGCGGCCAGGCGCATTGATGCCGACGCGGTGGCCGCGGCGCTCTCGCCAATCGACGATGTGCGCGGCACGGCCCAATACCGTGCCCGGGCCGCCGCCGAGCTCTTGCGCCGCGCCGTCGCCGCGCTGTGCCAACACGGGCCCGGTGCGCAGCCAGAGGTCACTGCGGCATGAGCCTCGATGCGCCGGAGCTGGCCGTCACGGTCAATGGACGGCGGGTCGACACGGTCGGCCTGTCCCCGGTGCTGCGCCTGTCGGATGTTTTGCGCGGGGCGCTGGGCCTGACCGGCACGAAGATCGGCTGCGATGCCGGGGATTGCGGCGCCTGCACAGTGCTGGTCGACGGGGCGGCGGTCTGCGCCTGCTTGACGCCGCTCGGTCAGGTGATCGGCCGCAAGGTGACAACGGTCGAGGCGCTTTGCACCAAAGGCACATCGCGGCTGCAAGCCTCGTTCCTGCGTCATGGAGCGGCGCAATGCGGGATCTGCACCCCCGGCATGCTGATGGCCGCCGCTGCACTTCTCGAACGCACAGACCGGCCTGACCGCGCGACGGTCGAGGAGGCGATGTCCGGCGTGCTCTGCCGCTGCACCGGCTATGCGAAAATCGTCGATGCGGTGTGCGATTGGCTGGAGGATGCGCCGGAGCCCGCGCCGCCGGCGGCGGGCGCCTCGGTCGGCGCGGCCCTGCCGCGGCTCGACGGCCAGGCGAAGGTTGATGCAACCGAGGCCTTCGGGGCCGATATCTCGCCGGCGGATGCGCTGCTGGTGCGCGCCATTCGCTCGCCCCACCCGCATGCGGCTTTTGCCTTTGGCGATCTGACCGATTGGGCCCAGGCCAAATCGGGCGTCCGGCTGGTTCTGACCGCGGCCGACATTCCGGGTCTCAACCGGTTCGGTGTGATCCCGCCCTTTGCCGACCAGCCCGCCCTGGCCCAGGGCGTCGCGCGGTTCCGCGGCGAAGCGGTCGCACTTGTGGTGGGTGAGCCATGCGCCCTCAACCATGCCGAGCTTGCCGATTTCCCAGTTCGCTGGCACCCGCGCCCGCCGGTGCAAGATCCGCAGCACGCAGCCGACGCACCGGCGCTGCACGCCACCCGTCCCGACAATCTGCTCACCTCCGGTCGGGTGCTGACCGGCGATGCCGCAGCGGCGCTGAGCGGGGCTGCGCATGTGGTAGATGGCAGCATGCAGACCGCTTTTGTCGAGCATGCCTATATCGAGCCCGAAGCGGGTGCTGCCTGGCTTGAGGGCGAGACGTTGGTGATCCGCGCCTGCACCCAAGCACCGATCATGGACCGCGACGACACCGCAGCGATCTTGGGCCTGCCCGCCGAGCGGGTGCGCATCGTGCCGGCCGCGGCGGGCGGCGGGTTCGGGGCCAAGCTCGATGTCTCGCTGCAGCCGCTGATCGGCCTGGCGGCGCTGCGCACCGGTCGGCCCTGCCGGATGGTCTACACCCGCCGCGAATCGATGCAATCGACCACAAAACGCCATCCCGGCCAGATGGCGGCCCGCGTCGGGGCCGATGCGCAAGGCGGGCGGGTGGGGATGGGCTTTGTTTGGGTGTTAGACACCGGCCCCGGTGCAAGCAGGGGCCCGACCGAGGCCA
>JBCDDO010000213.1:0-5524 GCA_039180245.1 Pseudomonadota bacterium
GCTTTGGCCCATCCCATCGCGGATGACTTTACCGCCGCCGAACTTCACTTCTTCGCCGTAGGTGGTGAGGTCGCTCTCACCCTCAATGATCAGATCGGTGTCGGCAAGCCGCAGCTTGTCGCCGGTGGTGGGGCCGAACATGGCCGCATAGGCCGGGCGGGAGATTGTGGCGGGCATGGGAGTGACCTTGTCTATATGGGCCTTTGAGAGCGCAGCGCACCTGGCAGAGCTGCCGCGGTCATCGCCTCGGCATCAGTGTCGGTGACACAGCCTATGGTGCGACTCTTGCCTGCCCTCAGTGCGTCCTGGTGTGAGAGGGGGTCCCGCGCCGCATCCTGCGCCAAGGCGGTCTGGTCCAGAACCGTGGGCGCTCTGCGTGCCGCACCGGCAATAACGCGCGGCCCGGTCAAGGTCACAACGGCCCCATCACCTTTTGATTGAACCCAAAGACGCGGCGGGCGCCGGCAAAGGGCACGAGGGTGACCTCGCGCGACTGGCCGGGCTCGAACCGCACGGCGGTGCCGGCGGCGATGTCGAGCCGCATGCCGCGCGCCGCGTCGCGGTCAAAGAGCAGCGCAGGGTTTGTTTCGGCGAAATGATAATGGCTGCCAACCTGCACCGGGCGGTCGCCGGTATTGGCCACGGTCAGCACGGTGGTGGGCCGCCCGTCATTGAGGGTAATCTCGCCAGGGGCGCAGAGGATCTCACCAGGGATCATCGGCGTGGCCGTTCAGCGCCGCGGCGGGTGCGTGGGGCGGGGCCGGTCCTCGACCCGGATCGGGATCGGCTTTGGCTGAGGCCGGGCCGGTGGCACGATCGCGTCCAGAAGATCGTTCACAAGGTCGAGGATCTTGCCCATTCGGATGCTCTCCACTCAGCGGATCGGCTGGTGCACAGTGACAAGCTTGGTGCCGTCGGGGAATGTCGCCTCGACCTGTACCTCATGGATCATCTCGGCAATGCCGTCCATGCATTGGTCGCGACGGATAACGCTGGCCCCCTCGGACATCAAATCCGCGACGCTGCGCCCGTCCCGTGCGCCTTCAACAACAAAATCGGTGATCAGCGCGATGGCCTCGGGGTGATTCAGGCGCACGCCACGAGAGAGGCGCTTGCGGGCAACCTCGGCGGCCATGGCGACCAACAACTTGTCCCGCTCACGCGGCGATAGGTTCACCTTACACCTCGGCGTTTCCCCTACCCTGTACATGACGCAAGGTCATGTCGAATGTCAAACTTGCAGATGGCGGTTGCGGGCATCCGTCGCAACCCCGGCGCGCGCTGATGACGATCTGGGCAAGGTGGCGCATGTTTGCCACGGCGCTGGTCGGACCGCATGCAGAATTGGGCCTGGCCGGGCGCATGGCTTACCCCCGGCTCGCAAGCGTGCTAGAGCGACGCGTCAATCCTTAGCGAACGAGCCGGGCTTGCGCGTCGACCCCGCACAGATCATCCCCGCGCTGGGCTGGATGCCCCGGCTGACGCGGCGTGATCTGCGCGCCGACACCCTTGCTGGGCTGACCGGCGCGGCAATCGTTTTGCCGCAAGGGGTGGCCTTTGCGATCATCGCGGGCCTGCCGCCGGAATACGGCGTCTACACGGCCATTGTGACGGCCTTTATCGCCGCCTTGTTTGGCTCGTCCAGCGTGATGGTGTCGGGTCCGACCACGGCGATCTCGGTGGTCGTTTTCACCACGCTTGCGCCCTTGGCCGAGCCGGGCACGGCGCGTTACATTGAGCTTGCGCTGCTGCTCACCGTCATGGTCGGGATCATTCAGATCGTTGCGGCCCTGGCGCGGCTTGGCCAGATCGTGGCCTTTGTCTCGCATTCGGTGATGACCGGGTTCACGGCTGCCGCGGCGCTCTTGATCGGGGTCAGCCAGCTGCCCGATGCGCTGGGCGTGACAGTCGAGCGCGGGGGCACGGTGGTCGACCGGCTGGTGCGCACGATCGAGGCGGCCGATGCGGTCAGCCTGGCGGCGCTCACGATTTCGGCTGCAACCTTGGTGACCGTGGCGGTCCTGCAAAGCATCTCCAAAAAGCTGCCGGGCTTTCTTGTGGCCCTGGTTGTGGGGGGTGCGATCGGCTGGCTCTTTCGCAACAACGGGACCGAGGTGCCGATGGTCGGCGCGCTGCCCGCGGCGCTGCCTGCATTCTACATCCCGATCTTTGACTTTTCGGACATCTCGCTTTTGGGCCAGGGCGCGTTCGCCATCGCGCTGATCGGGCTTTTGGAGGCGCTGTCGATCGGGCGGGCGATGGCCATCCGCCGCCATGAGCGGTTCAACGCCACGCAGGAGATCTTCGGCCAGGGGCTTTCAAATCTCGTGGGCGGGTTTTTTCAATGCTATGTCGGCTCGGGCTCGTTCACCCGCTCGGGCATAAATATGGAGGTCGGCGCGCGCACCCCGCTCGCGGCCATGCTGTCGAGCGTGTTTCTGGCGGCGATGACGCTGCTGCTCCTGCCCTTGATCGCCTTCATCCCCACCCCGGCCATTGCGGGCCTGATCCTCTATGTCGCGTGGCGGCTGATCGACCGGCGCGAGATCCGGCATATTCTCACCTCCAGCTCCTCGGAAACCGCCGTGCTGGGTGTGACATTCGCCGCCGGGCTGCTGGTGGAGCTGGATTTTGCGATCTATCTTGGCGTGATCGCATCGCTGATGGTGTTCCTGCACAAAACCTCGCAGCCGGTTTTGGGCGTGGGGGCACCAAAGCTTGTGAACGGTCAGCGGAAATTCGTGGCCGCGCGCGAGAACAATCTGCCCGAATGCCCGCAGATCACCATCCTGCGGCTCGATGGCACGCTCTATTTCGGCTCGGTCGAGCATGTGGAGCGGGCGTTTCGCCGGGTGGAGCGGGAACGGCCCCAGGCGCGCATCAAGGTGCTGATCCTCAAGGGCGTGGGCAATATCGACCTTGCCGGCGCCGATCTGCTGATCGACGAGATCCGCCAGGCGCGGGCGCGGGGCGGCGAGTTTCACATGATCGCGCAATTCGCGCCGCTCTTGAACCGCATGGCTCAGCTGCATGTGCTCGATGAGCTCAACGAGGCCAATCTGCATCTGAACAAGGGCACGGCAATTGAAGCGGCCGTGGCGCAGGCCGATAACGAGATCTGCCGCACCTGCCGCTTGCGGGTCTATCACGAATGCGCCGGCAAGCCCGGGGCCAGGGCGGCGCTGCGCGAACTGGGCTACTGACCGGGTCCAGATTTGCCCGGCCTGGACTGTGGGTCTGGCGGGTCCGGTTCGGGTCCCAGCACCCAACGTGCGGCCAGCCGTCCGAAGATCACCGCCAGGATGATGCGCAGCACATGATGGGCGGTGACATAGATGGTCGAGAGCCCCAGGGAGAGGGCCACCAGCGACATCTCCACCAGCCCGCCCGGCGCAAAGGCCAGCACCACCGCCGCGGTGCTTTCATCGACCAGCCCGCCCAAAAGCCAGCCGGCGAGCGCTGCCAGCCCAAGCGTGCCGAAGACGATCACAAGGGCCACTTCGAAGGCGCGCAAAAGATCGCCGCGCGCAATGCCCGCAAACCGCACGCCCAGCGACAGGCCGATCACGAATTGGGTGAGGCTGATCAGCCAATCGGGCGGCTGGCCCTCGACCCAGCCGGTAAGATGCGCGATGCCGGAAAGCAAGAGCGGGCCGGCGATCACCCCCGCGGGCAGCTTGGCATGTTTGCCCAGCAGATAGCCCAGCACGCCGCAGGCGGTCAGAACGCTCGCCTCGCGCAGGCTCATCGGCACATCGGCACCCGGCAGCTCGACCCCCGAGGCCGAGCCGACCGTCGCGCCCAGGACCAGCGAAAAGCCCAGCGGCACCAGCAGAATGCACAGGACCAGCCGCAGGAATTGCACGGCAGTGAGCAGCGCAACCTGGCCGCCGCGTTCCTCGCCCATCACGATCGCTTCGACGAACCCGCCGGGCATGGTCGCATACCAGGCGGTCACCGGGTCGAACCGGCCAATGCGCCGGCAAAGCCAGAACCCCGCCAGATGGATCACTGGGATGTAAATCAGCAACGCCAGCAGGCTGGGCGCCCAGACCAGCGCCTCGGCCATCAGATCGGGCGTGAAAGAGCCGCCGATCGCCACACCAATGATGGGGACGAAAACCTCGCGCTGCTGGGATGGAAAGGCCATCGGCACCGTTGTGCCGCCCAGCCGCAGGATCGAGGCTGCACCGACCGCGACGACCGATCCGAAGAGCCATGGCAGCGGCGCCCCGAGACCCAGCGCCACGCCAACCCCGATCAGACCCAGAACCGGCACCGCAATGAGCGAGACCAGCTTGTAGCGTGTGCCAAACAGGGTCACCATGGCCCCAAGCTGGGAAGAGACGTTCATGGTCGGGATCCTTGGGGCGGGGTCCTTGGCCGGGCCGCCGATCGGCAGCCAGAGGACCGCCCGGCCTCCTTCTCTAGCCCCGGGCGCTGGGCAAGCTCAAGGGCACATCAATCGCCATGTCACAAAGATGTGCCGCGGTGCGAGTGGCGCCCCTGCTGGGACGGGCCATCTATCCCGCGAGCGGCTTGATCGGGAGGAGGCCATGCTGACACGGCGCGAGATGGTGCTGCGGGCCGGCGCGCTCGCCACATTTGGCGGCGCATCGACCGGGCGGGCGGCGCGCGGCGCCCCGGCCTCGGCGCTGATTGACGGGCCGTGGCGCGAAACCGGGGCCGAGACCGGGCCGGAGCCCGCGGCCTGGGCCGACCTCCTGTCGCGGCGGCTCCGGCTTGGCGACGATGGGATTGCGCGCTTTGACTATGCTGCGGCGCGGGCCGACCTGCCGGCGCTGCAGGCCACGCTCGAGCTCCTAGAAGGCACCGATCCGCGCCGGCTCAGCGCGCCGGCCCAGATGGCTTTTTGGATCAATCTCTACAATGCGCTGACGGTCAAGCTGGTCGTCGAGGCCTGGCCGGTCGGGTCAATCCGCGAGGTGATGGGCGGGCTCTTCAACCTGGGACCCTGGGATGAGAACCTGGTGCAGGTTCTGGGTCGGCCGCTGTCGCTCGACGATATCGAGCATGGCATCCTGCGGCCGGTCTTTCGGGACGCGCGCATCCATTATGGGGTCAATTGCGCCTCGATCGGCTGCCCCAATCTGGCCGCCGAGCCCTACCGCGCCGACCGGCTGGAGGCGATGCTGGAGGCGGGCGCCCGGGCCTTCGTCAACCATCCGCGCGGCGCTCTAGCCTCGGAAGGGCGCCTGACCGTTTCATCGATCTATGCGTGGTTTGAGGAGGATTTCGGCGGCACCGATGCGGGGGTGATCGCGCATCTGGCGCGCTATGCCGACGCACCGCTTGCCGGAAATCTGGCCGGCCGCACCCGCGTCGACCGCCATGCCTATGACTGGGCGGTCAACGCGGTCTGACGCGCAAGGCCGCGCTTCGCTCACGTCGCGGCCAGCTTTGGCCGCGTTGGGCCGCTCTGGGCCACGCGCACTGACGAAGATCTCTTGCGCCTGCCCTGACAGGGCGTAGTCTGCGCCGATGATTGGACGCATCATCGAGA
>JBCDDO010000214.1:0-5518 GCA_039180245.1 Pseudomonadota bacterium
CTGTTTTCCACCCGCTGCTGCTCTTGGACGTGCAGCGCACCCTATTAAGGCAATAATGCTGACCTAAATTCGATGCGAGAGGATCTTTGCGCGCGAAAATTCTGTGGTTGCCCCGCAGATTGTGTCAATAATTCTGCCTTTTCATGCGCGAATAATTCAGCTAACAGCGATCCTCCGCGCCAGCCTGCCTCGACCAGTCGGATGTCGGCTGGGGCAAGCGAAGGGGAAACGACATGGCCGACACCCGCATGCTGAAATTCGTGACGTTGCCCCGCGCGATGCCTGAAAAGCGTGAGGCGGCCGACCGGCGCCGCGATTTCGACGAGATCTATGGCGAATTTGCGCGCGAGAAAGCCGCCGATCAAGCCGGGCGCTGCTCGCAATGCGGGGTGCCGTACTGCCAGACCCATTGCCCGCTGCACAACAACATTCCCGACTGGCTGCGGTTAACCGCCGAGGGACGGCTCCGCGAGGCCTATGAGCTGAGCCAGGAGACCAACAGCTTTCCCGAAATCTGTGGGCGGATCTGTCCGCAAGACCGGCTGTGCGAGGGAAACTGCGTCATCGAACAATCCGGCCATGGCACGGTGACGATCGGTGCGGTGGAAAAATACCTTACCGATCTGGCTTGGGAGGAAGGCTGGGTGCAGCCGATCACCCCTCAGGCGGACCGCACGGAAAGCGTCGGAATTATCGGCGCAGGGCCGGGGGGTCTGGCCGCGGCCGAGCGGCTGCGCCGGATTGGCTTTCAGGTCGTGGTCTATGACCGCTATGATCGGGCGGGCGGCCTGATGACCTATGGGATCCCCGGCTTCAAACTCGAAAAGCCAGTGGTCATGCAGCGCATCGCTCAGCTCGAAGCTGCCGGTGTCGCGTTCCAGCTCAATTGCGATGTCGGCCCACAAGCGCCGTTTCAGGACATACGCGATGCCCATGATGCGGTGGTGATCGCAACCGGCGTCTACAAAAGCCGCGAGCTGTCGGGCCCGGGCGCGGGGCTTCCCGGCATCGTTCGCGCGCTCGACTATCTGACCGCCTCGAACCGCGTGGGCTTTGGCGATCATGTGGCGGAGTTCGACAGCGGCGCGCTCGATGCCCGCGACAAGCGGGTCATTGTCATCGGTGGCGGCGACACGGCGATGGATTGCGTGCGCACCGCGGTGCGCCAGGGCGCGACCTCGGTCAAATGCCTCTATCGGCGCGACCGGGCCAACATGCCGGGCAGCCAGCGCGAGGTTGCCAATGCCGAGGAAGAAGGGGTCGAGTTTGTCTGGCTCTCGGCGCCCAAGGCGTTTTTGGGCGATCTGCGGGTGACTGAGGCCGACGCGCCAGCGCAGCAGGCGGGCAGCGTGAAGGGCGTGCGGGTGGCAAAGATGCGGCTGGGCGCACCGGATGCATCGGGCCGCCAGAGCCCCGAAGAGATCCCGGGCGCGGAATACACCGAACCGGCCGATCTCGTCATCAAGGCGCTGGGGTTTGAGCCGGAGGACATGCCGCGCCTGTGGGACATGCCGGAGCTGGAAGTCACGCGTTGGGGCACGATCCGAGCGCGCCATTTCACGCATGAGACGAACCTGCCCGGCGTCTGGGCGGTGGGCGATATTGTGCGCGGCGCCTCGCTGGTGGTGTGGGCGATCCGGGACGGGCGCGAGGCAGCCGACAGCATTGCCGCCCATCTCGATGCAAAGCGCGCCTCAGTTGCAGCAGAGTAGGGGCGCAGCAGAGTAAGGGCGCTGCGGAGTGAGGGCACGCCGGTGGTACGGCACGGCACTCTTGGGGAGACCTGCAATGTCAAAGACCTCGTCTACGACACGCAAGGATGCTGGACCGGTGTCAGCGGGCGGTCCGGATCTTGGCGCTGGCACGCCCGTTCGCGCCGGGTCGGGGCGTTGCCTGTGTGGGGCGGTCCGCTTCACGCTCGATGAGGTGCCGCAGGAAATGGAGGCCTGCCATTGCGCCGATTGCCGGCGGATGACCGGTGGTGCGCCGCTGCTGTCGATCTCGGTGCCCCGCAACGGGCTGTACTTCAACGACGACGCACCGATCGGCGTCTACCGCTCCTCGGACTGGGCCGAGCGGGGTTTTTGCCGAAAATGCGGCAGCACGCTCTTTTTCCGCATGCGGGGCTCGGAGCGCGTCGGGCTCAGCCCCGGGCTGCTGGATGACATGAACGGCATCGCGCTGACCTCGGAGATGTTTTTTGAGGACCAGCCCGACGGATATTGTCTGTCGTCTGTGCCTCGACGGATCACCAAAACCGAAGCACATGCCATGTTGGAGGCGTTTCTCGCCCGACAAACGGAGGCCAACCCAGGGGAGGAGGCACAATGACGGAGCGAAACGGAAAATGTCTGTGCGGCGCGGTGCGGTATCGGTTTGCGAGCACCGAAGACAGCATCGGGGCCTGCCATTGCGAGATGTGCCGGCGCTTTTCGGGTGGGGTGTTCATGACAATTGATGCGGTCCCGGGGAGTTTGGAAATCACGGGTGTGCAGAACATCACGGTCTATAAAAGTTCGGACTGGGCTGAGCGCGGCTTTTGCAAGATCTGCGGTGCAGGCTTGTTCTATCGGGTCACCATCCCAGGCCCCTATCAGGGCGTGACGATGATGACTGCCGGCACGCTGGACGATCTTTCGGGCCTGCCATTGGCAAGCGAGGTCTATATCGATCACAAACCCGACAGCTATGCTTTTGCCGGCGCGCGCAAGACGATGACCGAGGCCGAGGTCATGGCGATGGTTGCAGCAGCGTCCGAAGGCGCCAGTGGTGCGGAGCCGGGCTGATGGTCGACCGCACATCTCGCGGCGCATTCGACCCGACGGTCGCGGCGCGCGGCGCCGACGCCGGACCGGACGCCGCCCGGCGGCCTGCGCCCATGATGGAATTGATCCAGGAGGAGGGCGGGCTGCGCGCAACGCGCGTGGCCGGGCAAGGCACTCGGCTGGTCGCTGTGTTCAACTCGATCGGTGGCACGGCGCTCCGTCAGGCCGCCCCCGGCGAGTTTTCGCGGCTTTTGGCGTCAGACCCCGCCAACAGGCTGATATTTTTGAGCGACCTCACCCGAGGCTGGTTTGCCAGCGGTGCGATGATGCGCGCCGTCATTGCGCTGGTCGAGGCGGAGGCCAAACGGGCCGAGGCGACCGAGATCGTGAGCCTGGGCAGTTCGATGGGCGGGTTTGCCGCGCTCGCTCTGGCGGAGTTTTTGCCGGTTCGCGCGGCCCTTGCGTTTTCGCCGCGCTACTCACCCGACGATGCAGTGGTGCCCGATGCTCGGCTCGTCGAACACCGGGCCGCCTGCGCCCCATTTGTGCCGCAAACGGTTGCGAGCGGTCTGGCCGCAGCACCCTTCAGCGTGGTGATCCATGGGCTGCGCGGCAAGGATCGCCGGCATGTCGAACGCTTTCCCGCCATGCCGGGGCTGCGCCACTATCTGATCCCTGGCGTTGCGCATGCGGTTGCGGCGCACCTGCAAAAGAACGGGATGCTTGGGGCCGTGCTCTCGGCCGCCCTCGCGCGTCAGAGCGCAGATCTTGATGACATCATGCTGCGGGTCGGTGCGTTCAGTCGCCTGCACCCGCAGCCTGCCGCGCTTTAGCGTCGCGCTGGACGAGAAGGAGAACGAGAAATGACGGACAGCGAGAGCATGCGCGATCGGCTTGAGGCGACGGGCCTTTATCGGCGCGAGGATGAGCGCGACGCCTGCGGTGTTGGCTTTGTGGTTGCCGTTGACGGGACACCGCGCCGCGATGTGGTCAGGAACGGGATTGCCGCGCTGAAGGCGCTGTGGCACCGCGGGGCGGTGGATGCCGATGGCAAGACCGGCGACGGGGCCGGCATCCATCTGCAGATCCCCCGCGACTTTTTCTTCGAGCAGGTGCGTCGGACCGGGCATGAGCCCGAGGAAATCCAGCTTGCCGTCGGGATGATCTTTCTGCCGCGCACGGATTTCGGCGCGCAGGAGGTGTGCCGCACGATTGTGGAGCGCGAGATCCTGCGGCTGGGCTATTACATCTATGGCTGGCGGCATGTGCCCGTCGACGTCTCGGTTCTGGGCGAGAAGGCCAATGCCACCCGGCCCGAGATCGAGCAGATCCTGATCTCCAACGCCAAAGGGGTGAGCGAGGAGACCTTCGAGCGCGAGCTCTACGTCATTCGCCGGCGCATCGAGAAGGCCGCGGCGGCTGCCCAGATCAAGGGGCTTTACATCTGTTCGCTCTCCTGCCGGAGCGTGATCTATAAGGGCATGATGCTGGCCGAGCAGGTCAGCACCTTCTATCCCGATCTGCTGGACGAGCGCTTTGTCTCGGCCTTTGCGATCTACCACCAGCGCTATTCGACCAACACGTTTCCCGAATGGTGGCTGGCCCAGCCTTTTCGGATGCTGGCCCATAACGGCGAGATCAACACGCTCAAGGGCAACCTCAACTGGATGCGCAGCCATGAGATCCGCATGGCGAGTGCCACCTTTGGCGAATTGGCCGAGGACATTAAGCCGATTGTGGCGCAAGGCTCGTCCGACAGTGCCGCACTCGATGCGGTCTTTGAGGTTCTGGTGCGGGCGGGACGCTCCGCCCCGATGGCCAAGACAATGCTGGTGCCGGAGGCCTGGTCGAAGGCTGCCACCAACATGCCCGAGGCCTGGCGGGCGATGTATGGGTATTCCAATGCGGTGATGGAGCCCTGGGACGGGCCGGCGGCCCTGGCCATGACCGATGGGCGCTGGGTCTGCGCTGGGATGGACCGCAACGGGCTGCGGCCGATGCGCTATGTGGTGACCGGAGACGGCCTGGTGATCGCAGGCTCCGAGGCCGGCATGGTGCCCACTGACGAATACAGCGTGCAGGAAAAAGGCGCGCTGGGCCCGGGCCAGATGCTGGCCATCGACATGGCGCGTGGCACGATCCTGCACGATGCCGAGATCAAGAACGAGCTGTCCGCCTCGCTGCCCTTTGCCGATTGGGTGGGCAAGATCACCGAGCTCGACCAGATCGTCACGCCCGAGCGCGAGCCGGCGCTGCATCAGGGGGCCGATCTGCGTGCCCGCCAGATCGCGGCGGGCTATTCGATGGAGGAGGTCGAGATGGTCCTCGCGCCGATGGCCGAGGATGCCAAGGAGGCCATCGGCTCGATGGGCGACGACACGCCCGCCGCGGTGCTGTCGGACCGCTACCGGCCGCTGTCGCATTTCTTTCGCCAGAATTTCAGCCAGGTGACCAACCCGCCCATCGATCCGTTGCGCGAGCATCGGGTGATGAGCCTGCGCACCCGGTTTGGCAATCTCAAGAACGTGCTTGACCAAGACAGCTCGCAGGCCGAGATCCTCAGCCTGGAAAGCCCCATCGTCACCAATGGCGAATACAAGGAGATGAAGGCCTATTTCGGCGAGCTGGCGCAGACCATCGACTGCACCTATCCCGCCGGGGGCACAGCACAGGACATGCGCGCCGCACTTGACCGGATCCGCAATGCGGCCGAAGAGGCGGTGCGCGCCGGGGCCGGGCATATTGTTCTGCAA
>JBCDDO010000215.1:0-5509 GCA_039180245.1 Pseudomonadota bacterium
ACCGCGGCACGGTCGGGTTCTTGATGAACACCTATCGCGAGGACCGGCTGATCGAGCGGATTGCCGGGGCCGAACGCACCGAAACGCGACCATTGCGCATGCAGGCCGAGCGCGCCGATGGCTCGGTCCTGCAGGCGCTTGCGATCAACGAGGTGTCGCTGTTTCGCGAAGGGCCGCAAGCCGCGCATCTGCGCATTCTCGTCGATGGGCGCGAGCGGATGGCCCAGCTTGTCTGCGATGGCGCGCTGGTCTGCACCCCGGCCGGCTCGACCGCCTATAATTACTCCGCGCATGGCCCGATCATTCCCATCGATGCTGGGATCCTTGCGCTGACACCGGTATCGGCCTACCGGCCCCGGCGCTGGCGGGGGGCACTGCTGCCGACGACGGCGCGGGTGCGCTTTGAGACGCTGGAGCCGGCAAAGCGGCCGGTCGCCGCCGTGGCCGACAATGTCGAAGTACGCGATGTGCTGGCGGTGGATGTGGTCCAATCCCAGGAGGTCACGCATGCGCTGCTGTTCGATCCCGGCCATGGGCTCGAAGAACGCCTGATCCGCGAGCAATTCACCTAAGGGGCAGAGTTGTTCTCCGAAACGCCGTTTGGGCCTAGGCTGGACGCAGAAGTCGGATCTTGCCACAGCACCGACTGCAGATGGAGTTTGGCGCAATATCGATCGCGCGCCGGCGCGCCCAAATAGCCAGCCCGGCATCCCAGCAGGAAACAGGGTTGATTGCGCGGCACATCACCGTCATGACCGGATCTGATTAAGCAGAAAGGCGGTGGCATGGCCCTGAGCCCAGGAGAGCAGCTGCGGTGGTGGAGCGTTGGGCTGCTCGTGCTGCTGGCCTTTTTGTGGCTGGTTGGCAATGCGCTGCTGCCCTACATCCTGGGGGCGGCAATCGCCTATCTGCTCGACCCTGTGGCCGACCGGTTGGAGACGCTCGGGCTCAGCCGTGTGATGGCCACGGTCGCCATCACCGCCGGCATGATCCTGGCGTTTGTCGGGATTCTGCTGGTGCTCATCCCTGCTGTGGCAGGGCAGATCCAGCTTCTTGTCGACGCGCTTCCCGATGCGCTGCGCGAGGCGCAGGTGGTGCTGGCCGAGCGCTTCCCGTCTGCGTTCGAGCCGGACGGGCCGCTGCGCCAGGCGCTCTCCTCGGCCGCCGACACGCTGCGCGATCGGGTGCTGAGCATGCTCAACGGCCTGGTTGCGTCCTCGCTTGCCGTCATCGACTTTGTCATCCTGCTGATCGTCGCGCCGGTTGTGGCCTTTTACCTCCTGCTCGATTGGGATCGGATGCTCCAGCAGATCGACGATTGGCTGCCGCGCGACCATGCCCCGACCATTCGCCGCATCGCCGGCGATATGGACCGGGTTTTGGCGGGCTTCGTGCGCGGTCAATTGACCGTATGCGCGATCCTCGGCTCGTTTTACGCGGTCGGCCTGGTGCTGATCGGGCTGCAATTCGGGCTTTTGATCGGGCTCTTTGCCGGGCTGATCAGCTTTATCCCCTTCATCGGGTCGATCCTGGGCGGCGCAATCTCGATCGGCGTGGCGCTGGTGCAGTTCTGGGGCGACTGGCCTTGGATCGGCGCGGTGGCGGTGGTGTTTGTCATCGGCCAAGCGGTGGAGGGCAATTTTCTCACGCCCAAGCTTGTCGGCGGCTCGATCGGCCTGCATCCGGTCTGGCTGATGTTTGCGCTCTCGGCCTTTGGCGCGGTGCTGGGCTTTACCGGATTGCTGATCGCGGTTCCGGCCGCGGCGGCAATCGGCGTGCTCGGCCGCTTTCTGATCTCCCAATACCGGCAGGGCCGGCTTTACAAGGGCAAGCTGCCCGGGGGCGGTGCGGATTGGTGAGCCAGATGATCCTGCCATTCGAGACGCATCCGGCGCTCGGGCGGTCGGATTTCGTCGAAGGCCCGTCGAACCGGGCTGCCCTTGCTGCCATCGACGGCTGGCGCGACTGGCCGGGCCAGAAATTGGCGTTGATCGGTCCGCCGGCGACCGGCAAGTCGCATCTGGCAGCCATCTGGGCGGGGCTGACCGACGCGCAAACTCTTGCGCCGGATGCGCTTGAGGCCGCCGATCCCACCGAGCTTGCAGGCGCGCCGCTGCTTATCGAGGATGCCAACCGCCTGCTTGTCGATGCAGAAGCCGGGTCACCCGGCCGCGAAACGGCGCTCTTTCATCTCCTGAACGCCTTTGCCGCAACCGGGCAGCCGCTGCTTTTGACCGCGCGCACCGCGCCGGCGCGCTGGACGGTTGCGCTGCCCGATCTTGCCTCGCGCCTGTCGGCGATCCCGCTGGTGCAGATCGCGCCGCCCGATGATGCGCTGCTTCATGATCTCTTGGTCAAGCATTTTGCCGATCGCGGCGTGGTGCCGAGCGAGCCGCTGCTTGCGTTCATGCTGCGCCGGATGGAGCGTTCGGCCCGGGCGGCGGCCGAGCTTGTCGCGCAGCTTGACCGGGCGGCGCTGGCCGCAAAGGCGCCCCTAAGCGTTCCCTTTGCGCGCCGTGTGCTTGGCTGGTAAGGCGGATCTGCAGCCACACCGCTCAACGCGAGACCTCGGCGCTGCGCCGCGAGGTGTCACAGGTCCGTTGCACATGGCAGGCATAGGGAGGGGTTATGATCAGCGCAGATTTCCTGAACTCGACCCCGCCCGACCCCGTTCCCGTAGAGTTCGACATCACTGGCCCGAAGCGGTTTTTCAACCGCGAGCTCTCCTGGCTGGCTTTCAACTGGCGGGTGCTGGAGGAGGCTGAAAACCCCGCGGTGCCCTTGCTTGAGCGGCTGCGCTTCCTGTCGATCTCGGGCAACAATCTGGACGAGTTTTACACCGTTCGCGTGGCAGGCCTGCGCAACCTTGTGCGCGGCGAGCGGGCGAGCCTGTCGGCCGACGGGCTGACCCCGGCCCAGCAGCTTGAGCAGATCGATGCGGATGCACGGGCGCTGATGGCCCGCCAGCAGGTCAATCTTCAGGCCCTGCAGGGCGCGATGAAATCGGCCGGCATCGACGTGCTGACCCGCGCCGATCTGACGCGTGCCGATATCGATCGGCTGGAGGCGGTGTTCCTGGCATCGGTTTTTCCGGTGCTCACGCCGCTTGCGATCGATCCGGCGCATCCATTTCCGTTCATCGCCAATCGCGGCATGGCCCTGGCGCTACATCTGCGCCGCACCGCGGATGACACGCCGCTCGATGCGCTGCTGCCGGTGCCCGGCCAGGTGCCGCGTTTCTTCCGGGTCGAAGGCGGGCGGGGCCGTGCGCTGCGCTTCTTGCCCGTTGAGGTGATGCTGGAGCTCTTCATCGAGCGGCTTTTCCCGGGCTATTCGGTCGTCTCGTCTTGCCTCTTTCGGGTGCTGCGCGACAGCGATCTGGAGGTTGAGGAGGAGGCCGAGGATCTGGTGCGCGAGTTTGAGACCGCGCTCAAACGGCGGCGCCGGGGCGAGGTGATCCGGCTGACCATGACAGCCTCGGCCGAGCCCGAGCTGCGCGACTGGATCACCGATGAGCTGTCGGTTGCGCGAGAGGAGCTGATCCTGATCGACGGGATGATCGGCGCGGCCGATCTCTCAGAGCTTGTGGTCAAGGAGCGCCCCGATCTCCTATGGCCGCCCTTTCAGCCCCGCATGCCCGAGCGGGTGCAGGATTTCGAAGGCGATATCTTTGCCGCGATCCGCAACAAGGACATGCTGCTGCACCATCCCTATGAGACCTTCGACACCGTGGTGCGGTTTGTTCAGCAGGCCGCGCGCGACCCCGATGTCGTGGCGATCAAGCAGACGCTCTACCGCACATCGCGCAACAGCCCCATCGTGGCCGCGCTGTGCGAGGCGGCCGAAGACGGCAAATCGGTCACCGCGCTGGTCGAGCTGAAGGCGCGCTTCGATGAGGCGGCCAATATTCGACTGTCGCGTGAGCTTGAGCGGGCCGGCGCCCAGGTCGTTTATGGCTATATGGACTGGAAGACCCACGCCAAGGTCTCGGCGGTGGTGCGGCGCGAAGGCGGTGAGCTGGTCACCTACACCCATTACGGCACCGGCAATTACCACCCGATCACTGCCAATATCTACACCGATCTGTCGCTTTTTACCTGCGACCCGGCGTTGGGCCGCGATGCCGCCAAGCTCTTCAATTTCGTGACCGGCTATGCGCGCCCGCAGGGATTGGAGAACATCGCGGTGGCGCCGATCCTGCTCAAGCAGCGGATCCTGGAGGGATTGGAGGCCGAGGCCGCCCATGCCCGCGCCGGGCGCCCGGCCCATGTCTGGGTCAAGCTCAATTCGGTGATCGAGCCCGAGGTGATCGACGCGCTCTACGCCGCCAGCCAGGCCGGGGTGCGCATCGATATGGTGGTGCGCGGCATTTGCGGGGTGCGGCCGGGGATCAAGGGGCTTTCCGAGACGATCCGGGTGAAATCGGTGGTCGGTCGGTTTTTGGAACACTCGCGCATCTGCTGTTTTGGCAATGGCCATGGCCTGCCGTCGGATGAAGCGCGGGTCTATATCTCATCGGCCGACTGGATGGGGCGCAACCTCAACCGCCGCGTCGAGACGCTGGTCGAGATCACCAACCCCACCGTGCGCGGCCAGATCGTGGGCCAGGTGATGGCGGCCAATCTGGCCGATGTCGCGCAGAGCTGGGTGCTGGGGGTCGATGGCAGCTGGTCGCGGGGCGCGCTTGCCCCCGATGCCGGGGATAACGCCATCCCGTTCAACTGCCACCGGTTCTTTCTGGAAAACCCGTCCCTGTCGGGCCGAGGCCGCGCGGCACCGGCCGATCCGCCAAGCCTGACACACACCGCCTGAGGCGGTGAGCCGTGCGGCTGTCCACGGGCCTGCCACAGGCGGGCCGGTCTGACCATGCGGTCGGGCGGTATTCGGTCGCCCGTGGCGATCGAGTCATGCCGCCTTAGGCGACGAAGGTCCTCGACCAGGAGACTGGCGAGGAGATTAGGCGGCAGAAGGCCGAGGCTCGATCAATGCCGGATCTTGGAGCCACGAGCCGCGTAAGAGCGGCTCGAAGCTCAGCAAAGTAGCTAAAGCTTACTTTAGTCTGAATACTCGAGCGCTAATATTCTCCGATCTCCTGTCAGAGTCATTATGAAATCTAAGCAACATAACGCCGCGTGTTGTAACTTCGCGGCAAGTAGATGATTTGTCTATTGTAAGAAATTCACGTTCTCCATCCATGATGTAGACAAGCGTACGCGAAGTAGCGCCATCAAAGCAAACGAGCCATGTACCAGGTGGCGCGCCGAACTCGATTCTGGATGCGCGAGGCGGTAGGTCGAGGGGAAATTCACCGTCTGCAGTTGTAACTCTGCGTTCAAAGATCCATTTCGAAAGATCTTGCGCTGCCCCAGATGAAGAAACAATACATGCGAGAGATGCTGCTATCACGTGCTTCATGAGTCTCACTATTTACCTCCCTGAATGGATTTTGAGTTATTTTAGATGCGAAGCATCGTGTTGTATAGAGCTTTTCCATTATGAATTGGCAATA
>JBCDDO010000216.1:0-5500 GCA_039180245.1 Pseudomonadota bacterium
GCGGCAGCCAGGAAGCGGATCATATAGGCGCCGACCAGCAGCCAGATTGACCCGGTAAAGAGCAGCCCGGTCGACAGGTCGAACCAGGCCCGCATGGCGGCATCGACGGCGTTGTCAAAGGCGGCGAAGGGCACCAGCAGACCAACGGCAATGACCCCGCCGGGCACGGCATAGCCAAGCCGCGCGATGTGAAGCGTCAGGGCCGCCCCTTGTCCTGGCGCCATACGCTGACGGCTGCCGATCAGCACTGCGGCCGACACAGTGAGCAGGGCCGCACAGAGCGCAAGCGTGAGCGAATTGGTCACAAACCCGGTGTAGCGGCGGCTCAGAATGTCCTGCTCCGACCCCAATGCCATTGTGGTGAGCGCCAGCACAGGAATGACGACACCGGCGAGAACCGGCATCGCACAGAGCACAAGGGCCAGTGTGATGCCGCCGCGGCCGAGCCTAAGCCGCGCCGGGATGTCGGCCCGGCGCTTTGCGTCATAGCGTGCCCCGCCCCGCGCAAATCGCTCGCTGAGCGCCAGCAAAAGCGCAAAGGCCAGAAGGCCCAGCGCAAGCTGTGCAGCCGCCGCCCGATCGGCCATTGAAAACCAGCTCGTAAAGATCCCCGTCGCGAAGGTCTGTACCCCGAAATATGAGACGGTGCCGAAATCGGCGATGGTCTCCATTGCGGCAAGCAGCACACCCGCCGCGATCGCCGGACGCGCCATGGGCAAAGAGACGCGCAGGAATGCACGCAACGGGGTCAGTCCCAGGGCACGAGCGGCAATGAAGGCGGTGCTGCTCTGGCTCAAAAACGCCGCGCGCGCCAGCAGATACACGTAAGGGTAGAGCACCAGCGTGAGCATGGCTGCCGCCCCTTCCAGCGAACGCACTTCGGGAAACCAGTAGTCCCGCGGGCCCCATCCGGTCATCGCGCGCAAGCCGGTCTGAACCACCCCTGGATGATCCAAGAGATGGGTGTAGGCATAGGCCAGCACATAGGCCGGAAAGGCCAGCGGCAGCACGAGCAGTATCTCAAACAAGCGCCGGCCGGGAAACTCGGTCATCACGACGAGCCAGGCCGCACCGGTGCCGATCAGAAAGCTGCCCAGCCCGACCAGCACGACCAAGGCCAAGGTTGCGGCGGCGTAGCGGCCCAAGACCGTGTCCATGAGATGCCGCAGCGTCTCTGTGTCGGCCGAGACCGCGGCGGCGACGACGGCGAGAAGCGGCAGCGCACAGAAAATCGCAACTCCGGTCGCGCCTGCTGCCAGCAGCCGCGGTCCCGTCCGCGCCCTCTGGCGAGCGGAGGTTTGTGGTTTTCGCGGCATGGACTGATCGAACTGGGTCACTTATCCGATCCTGGTCGGCGCGGCGGGGCCATCCGAACCGGCAAGACGCGCGCGGCAAGACTGCTCCGCCTCATCCATTGCCGAACCGGTCAGTTGCGACGGTGCTCTTTTACTGGCGCAGGACTGCGCACGCGGAATGCGCCTGTCGCCAACAGCCGGGCGCAGTGCGCCCGAAACCTGCGGACGAACACTGTCAGGGCGGCCCGGTTGGGCCAAGCGCGCATGCGCTTCAGCGCATATCGCAACTTCGGTCCTGACGCGTCGTGCCGCGCTGATCATCCTGCCGTATTCCTGCGATTGATCGGGGGTCACACCCCGCCTTCACGCCTAGGAATTCCAACAGAAACTGTCAACGATCCGGGCAGGATGTCCCAGTCTGTTCCGCCACGGCCGCGACACGCATAACGAGCAGCCAATTCCGCGCCTTTTACCTGCGGCGTTGCGCCCTGCCCCGGCAAGCTGCTAGGCCGGCATGGGTGCATTCTGCGCGCCCCGTGTCCGATTGGAACGCCCGCACGTGAGCCCACCTTTCCATGCCCTGAGCCCGAAGCGATCCTCGCATGGGTGACCGGCGCTCTCCGTCGGGCCGCGAGGACCGCCGCCTGTTGGGCATTTTTCTTGCACTGGCCGCCTTTGCCGGGTTCTGCGGCATCGATGTCTCGGCAAAATGGCTTGCCGAAGCCGGCATGCCGATCACGCAGATCGTTTTTGTGCGCTATCTGGTCCACCTGGCGCTGGTGGTTGCTGTGGCTGCGCCGACGCTGGGGCTTGGATTTCTGCGTGCCAACCGGCCGCGCGACGTGGCCCTTCGCGGGGTGTTCCTGTTGATCGGCACCGCGCTCAATTTCTGGGCCGTGCGCCATTTGCCGCTGACCGTCACATCGGCGATCTTCTTCACCTCGCCGCTTTTTGTGTGCCTGCTGTCCATTCCGCTGTTGGGCGAACGGATCGGGTCGCGGCGCTGGACCGCGATCATCGTCGGATTCCTGGGCGTTCTGATCGTCATCCGCCCCTGGTCGGCCGACGCGCATTGGGCGATGTTTCTGTCCCTGGGCGCCACTCTGGGCGGGGCGCTCTATCTGGTCTACACGCGCAAGCTGGCCGGGGCTGACAGTGCGGCGACGCAGCAATTTTACGCCGCGTTGCTTTGCACGTTGGTGGCAGCACCGCTGGCAACGCTCGACTGGTCCTGGCCCGTCGATCGCGCGGGGTGGAGCGCATTCGCCCTGATCGGCGTGTTCGGCTGGGCGGGGCATCAGCTGGTGACGGTGGCGCATCGCTACGCGCCGGCTTCGACGCTGGCGCCCTTTGTCTATTCGCAGATCGTCTATATGACCGTTGCCGGATGGGTGCTGTTTGGCGATGCGCCCGACATCTGGGTCGGACTTGGAGCTGCAGTCGTCATGGCAAGCGGGCTTTACATCTGGGTGCGGGAACGGTCGCAGGCCCAGGCCGCATCGCCGGGCTAGCCCGCAAGTTAGCGCTTGTCGCAACGCCTATTTCACGATTTAAATCGATTTAGGAGGCGCCTCGGCTCGACCATGACCAAACCAGACGTGACCCGGCCTGATCACATCGAGCTCGACGCGCTGCGCTTTATCGGGGCCGGGCTCAGCCGGCCCGAATGCGTTCTGGCGCATGCCTCGGGCCTGTTGATCGCGCCCGATTGGACCGATCCTGGCGGGGTCAGCCTGATCGCCCCAAATGGCCGGGTCACCCGCGTTTTGGCGACCCGTCCCGACGCCGATATCGACCTGCCGCTGCGCCCGAACGGCATTGCGCTCGAGCCCGGGGGCACGATCCTGCTCACCCATCTGGGACCGGTGCGCGGCGGCGTATACCGGCTGCATCCGGATGGCGGCTGCACGGTGGTGACCGACCGGATCGGCGATGCGCCGATGCCGCCGACCAATTTTGTCGCGATGGGTGCGGAGGGCAGGCTTTGGATCACCGTCTCCACCCGCATGGTGCCCCGCGCGCGCGATTATCGGCCCGACGCGGCGACCGGCTTCATTGCCGTTTGCGAAAAAGGCGAGACGCGGATCGCGGCCGATGGGTTGGGCTACACCAATGAATGCCTGCTCTCGGCAGACGGGAAACGGCTTTACGTCAATGAAACCTTCGGGCGCCGGATGACCGTGTTCGCGGTGGATGGCGCACGCTTGGTGTGCCCGCGTCTGCATGCCCGCTTTGGCCCGGGGGATTTTCCTGATGGCATGGCCGAGGCCGCCGATGGCACGCTTTATGTCACCTCGCTGGTTTCCAACCGGCTGTTGCGCGTGCGGCCAGATGGGCGCGTGGAGCGGCTGCTGGAAGATGCCGACCCGGCGCATCTGGCCCAGGTCGAGCGGGCGTTTTGCGAAGGCCGCATGGGTCGACCGCATCTCGACGGGATCCAAGCCAAACGCTTGGGATCGATCTCCAACATCGCCTTTGGCGGTCCGGACCTGACGACGGCCTATCTCGGCGCGCTGCTCAGCGATGCCATCGCCGCGGTCGACATGCCGGTGGCGGGGCGTGCCCTGCCCCATTGGCAGGCCGAGCTCGGCCCGCTTGCAAACGCCCTGGAGGCGGCATGACCAATTCTGCGGAATTCCGGATCGCGGTTTTTGAGGGCGATGGCATCGGTGCCGAAATCACCGCACCGGTTTTGCGTCTGATCGAGCGCTGTGCGGCCCGCATCGGGGGCTTCGGGCTGCGCTTTGTGCCCTGTGCGGCCGGCGCGACCGTCTATCGCGACACCGGCTCTGCCCTGCCGCGCGAGGCACTTGCCACGGCCGCCGCGGCAGATGCCATCCTGCTCGCCGCCATGGGGCTGCCCTCGATCCGTTATCCTGACGGGCGCGAAATCACCCCGCAGATCGATCTGCGCATGGAGCTGGGGCTTTATGCCGGCGTGCGCCCGGTCCGCCCGATCCCCGGAGTGCGCCCGGTTCTGGCCGACCGCCGCGCCCATGAGATCGATTATGTGATCGTCCGCGAATCGACCGAAGGGCTGTTTGCGCCCCAGGCGCCCGGCACCCGCAAGGGCGTCCATGAAGCGCGCGAGACGATGGTGATCACCCGGCCGATCTCGGAAAAGCTCTTCGATTTTGCCTTCGCCCTGGCCGAAAAGCGCGCTGGCGCGCGCCACGTCACCTGTGTGGACAAGGCCAATGTCTTTCAGGCCTTCGCGTTTTTTCGCGGGATCTTTGAGGAGCGCGCGCTGCGCCACCCGGCAATCGGGCACAGTGCCGCCTATGTCGATGCGTTTGCCATGACCATGGTCCAGAAACCCTGGGTCATCGATGTTGCCGTCACCGAGAATATGTTCGGCGACATCCTGTCGGATCTGGGCGCGGCGCTGATGGGCGGCATGGGCTATGCACCCTCGGCCGATATCGGCGATGCGCATGCGGTGTTTCAGCCCTGCCATGGCTCGGCGCCCGACATTGCGGGCCAAGGCCTTGCCAACCCCACCGCGATGATCCTGTCAGCGGCCATGATGCTTGGCTGGTTGGGCGAGACCAAGGGCGTGACCGAAGCCATAAGGGCCAGCGACGCGCTGCGCCGGGCCACCGAGGCGAGCTTTGCGCAGGGCGATCTGGTGACCTGCGAGCTTGGCGGCGATGCCGGCACCGCGGCGGTCTTTGCGCGGGTCGAGGCAGAGTTGGAGCGGCTCGATGTCTGAGCCGCTGCGCGTCGCCGTTGTGGGCGCGGGCTATTTCGGACAGTTCCATTACGATGCCTGGGCGCGCATGCCGGAGGTGCGTCTGGCGGCGATCTGCGTGCGCAACGCGGCCGGCGCGGCAGAGACCGCAGCGCGCTGGGGCGCGGCCCAGCCCCTGCCGGTCTTTACCGACCCCACGCGGATGATGGCCGAGATCGCGCCCGAGATCGTCGACATCACCGCGCCGCCCAGCAGCCATCTGAAGATGATCCAAACCCTGGCGCCTTCCGCCCCTTGGATCCTGTGTCAAAAGCCGTTTTGCGACGGTGTCGCCGATGCGCGTCGGGCCATCGAGACCGCGCAAGCCCATGGCGCCCGGCTTGCCGTGCATGAAAACATCCGGTTTCAACCCTGGTACCGTGCAGCGAAAAAACTCATGGATTCGGGTGTCTTGGGGAAAATCTTTCAAGCGAGCTTTCGCCTGCGCCCTGGCGATGGACAAGGCCCCAGCGCC
>JBCDDO010000217.1:0-5463 GCA_039180245.1 Pseudomonadota bacterium
GAAAGGTCGGGATCGCCAATTGCGGCCTATATCCGAACCGGTCCTTGGCGCCGTTAGACACGCTCTTTGTCTGGAGGTTTACCTGGCAAAGGCATGGGATCGAACGTCCCCCAGGCGCGGGCCGATCCGGTGGCAATCGAAGAGCAATCAGCCTCCCGGCGCGCGCCGCGCACGAATTGCCAAGTGGCAAACACCGCCTGCCAAACTTCGTGTGTCAGTTGTCGCGCGCCAATCAACACGGGCCGATTGTGGCGTGCGGAGTACCGGGTCACCCGCATCAGGGCCGGCATGCTCTCCACTGCCAGCGCAGCAAGGGCCGGCGCCGCAAGGGCAAACGCAGCGACGCGCCCCGAACGCCAGTCTGGTCAGCCGGCCAGTGCCGTTTCCGGAACCGGATCGCGGAGCACATAGCCGCGGCCCCACACTGTCTCGATGTAATTCTCGCCTTCGGTTGCGGTGGCAAGCTTCTTGCGCAGCTTGCAGATGAACACATCGATGATCTTGAGTTCCGGCTCATCCATGCCGCCATAGAGATGGTTGAGGAACATCTCTTTGGTGAGCGTCGTGCCCTTGCGCAGCGACAAAAGCTCGAACATCTGGTACTCTTTGCCGGTCAACGGCACGGGCTTGCTGTCAACATCCACGGTCTTGGCGTCGAGATTGACCCGCACCTTTCCGGTCTGAATGATCGACTGCGCATGCCCTTTGGAGCGGCGCACGATCGCATGAATGCGGGCAACCAGCTCATCGCTGTTGAACGGCTTGGTCATGTAATCGTCAGCGCCGATACCCAGACCCTTGATCTTGTTCTCGGTGTCGTCGAGACCGGAGAGGATCAGGATCGGCGTGCTGACCTTGGAGACCCGCAATTGCCGCAGCACCTCATACCCGGTCATGTCCGGCAAATTCAGGTCCAGCAAGATCAGGTCGTAGTCATAGAGCCGGGCGAGGTCGATCCCTTCCTCGCCCAAATCCGTCGTATACACATTCAGGTTGGCTTTGCTCAGCATCATTTCGATGCTGCGCGAGGTTGCTGGGTCATCTTCGACCAAAAGTACCCTCATCGGCCAATCTCCTGTATCTGACGTTCCCCTTCCGGCTGTTAACCACTGTGCAGCCGGTTGGGTAAACATATGGTTACCGAAGCAACGTTACGGTAATCTACCACAGGTTGAATAAACTTACCATCCAATCATCTAAATGCTTGCATTGCGGTGACGCGGAGCGCCCGGGTCCCGTGCCGCGACACAGCTTCGCGCCAGGAATTGAGCTCCTCCAGCGACAGCGAATAGCGCTCGCACGCCTCTTCCTCGGTGATGAGCCCGCCATTGACCGCCGCGACGACCGCGGCCTTGCGCCGCGCCACCCAGCGCTTGGTGTCCGCCGGCGGCAGGTCGGCCCGGCTGATCAATTCACCATTGGCCCCTGTCACAAAGACAGGGCCAGTCATCTTCTTAAGATACATGTCACACCCACATAAACACCACTTCACCCGGCGCCGACGCTAGCTTGTCGAGCTTAACCGAGCCTAAATGGCGCCCCATGGCCGCCTTGCGGTTTGCATCCCGATCGGGCAGAGGACCTCTCCATGACCATCGCAGAGCGCACAGATTTCGACATCACGGCACTTGCCCATGCCGGCCTGCCGCCCGTGGGCGCACGCATTGTCGTGGCGATGTCCGGCGGGGTCGACAGCTCGGTCGTGGCAGCGATGCTGGCCGAGGCGGGGTATGACGTGGTCGGCGTCACGCTACAGCTCTACGACCATGGTGCCGCCCTGCAAAAGAAGGGCGCATGCTGCGCGGGGCAGGATATTCATGACGCGGCGCGGGTCGCGGAACGCATGGGTTTTGCCCATTATGTGCTTGATTATGAAAGCCGGTTTCGCAGCAGCGTGATTGAGGATTTCGCCGACACCTATCTTGCCGGCGCCACGCCGATCCCCTGTGTGCGCTGCAACCAGACCGTGAAGTTCCGCGATCTGCTGGAGGTTGCCCAGGATCTTGGCGCGGCCTGCCTGGCCACTGGCCACTACATCCAACGCCGGAACGGGCCAGGCGGGGCCGAGCTGCACCGCGCCGCGGATCCGGCCCGCGACCAATCCTATTTCCTTTTTGCCACGACCCAGGCGCAGCTCGATTTTCTGCGCTTTCCACTGGGGGCGCTGGCCGGCAAGGCCGAAACCAGGGCGCTGGCACGGCGCTATGGTCTGCCGGTGGCAGACAAGCCCGACAGCCAGGACATCTGCTTTGTGCCGCAAGGGCGCTATGCCGATGTCATTGCCAAGCTGCGCCCGGGTGCGGCGGAGCCGGGCGAGATCGTCGATCTCAGCGGCAATGTGCTTGGCGGGCATGAGGGGCTGATCCATTTCACCGTCGGACAGCGCCGCGGTCTCGGTATTGGCGGCGAGGCGGGCGGCGGCGCGCCGCTTTATGTCATTCGGCTCGACCCGGAAACGCGCCGTGTCGTTGTCGGACCGCGCGCCGCCCTGGCAACCCGCAGGATCCCGATCGGTGAAGTGAACTGGCTGGGCGATGCCCCATTTGACGCGGCCCCGGCGGCGGGATGGGAGCTCGCCGTCAAAATCCGCTCGACCCGTCCGGCGGTTCCCGCCCGGGTGCTGCCCGGCCGCGACAGCACCGCCTGGGTCGAGTTGGCACTGGCCGAGGAGGGCGTCGCACCTGGTCAGGCCTGTGTGTTCTATGACCCGACCGGCAGCCGGGTCCTGGGCGGAGGCTGGATCGCACGCAACTGACGCGGTCGGCCCGCGGGCCTGGGCACACACCCGCCCGGGTGGCGCAGATATGCCGGAACCGGCCCTTTTCTTGGACAGGCCCCGAGCGGCTGATAGGCTCGACGAAACGCCATTGGAGACCGAACCGCATGTCGCAGCTCAACGCCGTGCTCGCCCATATCGATGCCGATCAGCCCCAGGCGCTGGAGCGGCTGTTCCAGCTTTTGCGGATCGAGAGCATTTCGACCGACCCCGCACATGCCCCGTCCTGCCGCGACGCGGCCGACTGGCTGGCTGCGGACATGACGACGATGGGCTTCGATGCGGCGCGGCGCGACACGCCGGGCCATCCCATGGTCGTGGGACACACAACCGGCGATGCCGATCAGACAGACCGGCCGCATCTGCTTTTCTACGGCCATTATGATGTGCAGCCGGTCGATCCCCTGGAGCTTTGGACCCGCGCGCCCTTCGATCCGGCGTTGGAAGAGCGGTCAACCGGCACGGTCATCCGCGCCCGCGGCGCATCCGACGACAAGGGCCAGTTGATGACCTTTTTGGAGGCATGCCGGGCCTATCGGGCGGTGACGGGCACCCTGCCCTGTCGCATCTCGGTGCTTTTGGAGGGTGAGGAGGAATCGGGCTCGCCCTCGCTGATCCCGTTCCTGACCGAACATGCAGCCGAGCTGCGTGCCGATCTCGCCCTGGTCTGCGACACCGGCATGTGGGACCACGAAACCCCCATGATCACGGTCGGGCTTCGGGGCATGACCTCGGAATCCGTCACAATCAAGGCGGCCGACCGCGATCTGCATTCGGGGATCTATGGCAGTGCCGCGCAAAATCCGCTGCGGATCCTGTCGCGGCTGCTTGCCGGCCTGCATGATCCGACCGGACGGGTGACGCTGCCGGGGTTCTATGACGGGGTTGAGGACCTCAGCGCCGAAATGCGCGCGGATTGGGCCAAGCTTGACTTCGACCCGGCGGCATTTCTGGGCGAGGTGGGGCTGTCTGTGCCTGCGGGCGAACAGGCATATCCGGTCTTGGAGCAGATCTCGGTGCGGCCGACCTGCGAGATCAACGGCATCTCGGGCGGTTACGCGGGACCTGGCTTCAAAACCGTCCTGCCGGCCGAGGCCACGGCGAAAATCTCGTTTCGCTTGGTGGCCGGCCAGGACCCCGAAGCTGTGCGCGACAGCTTCCGCGCCTATATCCGCGGCGGTCTGCCGGCGGATTGCTCGGCTGAGTTCATCGCCCATGGCGGTGCCCCGGCAACGGTCCTGCCGAGCGCAGACCCCGCGTTTCAGGCCGCGCGCGCAGCGCTCACCGACGAATGGGAACATGACGCGGTGTTTCTTGCCATGGGCGGGTCGATCCCGGTTGTCGGGCATTTCCAGGAGATCCTGGGCCTGAACAGTCTGTTGGTTGGATTTGCCCAGAAAGACGACGCTCTGCACGCGCCGAACGAAAAATACGACCTGCGCAGCTTTCACAAAGGCATTCGGTCCTGGGCACGGATCCTGGACCGGCTCGCCGGCTGATTTGGACCCTGCGGGTTGGCAGGGTTTTGCAAGCCGCGCGCGCACCCAACCCCAGTTGGATGCGCACGGGTCGGTCGGGATGGGTGAGAGAGGCTCAGCGGGCCGGACGGCTGCGGCGCCTGGGGGGAGCAGCCTTGCGATCCGTGCCCTCGCGCAAGACCGCCGTCATCGGATGATCTGGATGCGCCTGCGCAAACGCCGTCAGAAGCCGGGCTGTTGAGGCCGGCAGATCGGTGCCCTGGGGCATGCCAATGGCCCAGTCCAGATAGATCGACCTGCATTCGGCCGCGCCCAGACCATCCATCCTGAACGCGTCATGGATGAGGCCGCGCGGATCGTCGGGCGAGGTTTCCTTAACGCTCATCTTGGCCTCCAGCCATTGCACTGAAGCGCGGTTACCGGGCCGGCGGGGTCAACGCAAGCCTCGCGCCGCCACCTTGTCGACGCATCCACACCCGGCACCGGTATCAAAAGCGTCATCTGTGCCAAGGGCAAGGCGGCGCATCAGATCAGCCGGAGCTCTGCTGCCGCCGCAAAGAGCAGCGCGTGCCGTGCCGCGACCTCGGCCGGATCGTCGCCATAGCCGCCCCCCAGCATCGCCGCCACCGGGCATCCCACTGCCGCCAGCCGCGCCAGGACAGCCCGCTCGCGGCGCGCGAGCCCGTCAAGGCTCACGGCCAGCCGGCCCAGCCGGTCGCCCTCCCACGGATCGACCCCTGCATTGTAAAGCACAAGATCGGGCCGAGCCGCGATCACCAGCTCGAGCGCCTGGTCAACCGCGGAGAGATAGGCCGCATCCTCGGCGCCATCGGCCAGCGCAATGTCATGATCCGACAACGCCTTGCGGGCCGGGTAGTTTCGCGCGGCATGGACCGAAACAGTGAACACCGCGGGCAGATCCTGAAAGATGCGCGCGGTGCCGTCGCCCTGATGGACATCGAGGTCAAGAATGGCGATGCGCCGCGTGCGGCTTTCGGAAATCAGCGCGTGCGCCGCGACCGCCGCATCGTTGAACAGGCAAAACCCCGCCCCACCATCGGGCCCGGCATGGTGCGATCCGCCGGCCAGATTGGCAGCAAACCCACGCTCCATCGCGATCCGCGCGGCCAGAAGCGTGCCCGCGCTTGCCCGGCGTGCACGGTCGACGACCAGCGCGATGAGGAGCGCCGCATCGGGCTTCCCCAGATC
>JBCDDO010000218.1:0-5453 GCA_039180245.1 Pseudomonadota bacterium
CCTGTTTCAACCCTCGATGGGCGCCTACACGCAGATCTTTCCCAAGGCGATGGAGGCTGTCTCCTATGACGTCTCACAGCTTGACACCTTCCACACGCTCGTGGCGCTGGCTGGCACCTGGGCCGAATTCATCCTGCCGGCGCTGTTCGTGCTGGGCCTGCTCACCCGGATTGAGGCCCTGGGCATGATCGTCTTTGTCCTGGTACAAAGCCTGGTTGACCTTTACGGCCATGGCCTGATCGATCAGCCCGCGACCTTCGGTGCGTGGTTCGACCGGATCCCGGACAGCGCGATCCTCGACCAGCGGGCGTTTTGGATGCTGCTTTTGGTGCTGCTGGTTCTCAAGGGCGGCGGCCCGCTCTCGCTCGATCGGGTGCTGTTCGGCCGCCGGGACTGACCGACGCGGGCGACGCCGGCACCCGCCGCACAGGGGCTCGGTCGGGGCTCGGTCTGGGCTCGGTCGGGGCTCGGTCTGGGATCGTCAGGGCGGCAGCACCCGCGCGGCCAGCTCGGGCTTCAGACCGGCGCGCAGGATGTTGATCGGCACGGCGATGTCGACCGGCCCTGCACTGGGCGGCGCAACGACGCCCGGGGCAAAGTGAAACGAAAAGGCACCGATCAGATCGCGATCGGTCGGCGCCGCCGCCAGGGTGAAATTCTGCAGGACCGCGAGATCGGGCCGGGTCGCGGCCCGGATCTCACGGGTCCAGTCCGGCGTCGGGGCACCGCCGTGATACCGCGCGACGATCTCGCGGGTCAGATGCGAGGCCAGAGCTCTAAGCGCCGCGCGACCGTCCGGCCCGCCCAAAAACGCGTCGAGCCTGAGGAAGGCGCCGCTGCGCCGATCGGTGGTGAGGGCTTCGACCAGAACCACCGGACCGGCATTGGCGGTGATCGCGATCCGGCGCAGGACCGACGCATAGTCGGGGGTCAGCAGGGTCACACGGTCGGTGATCTCGACCGAATAGGGGGCAAAGCTCGCGCCGGAGGCCTGCGCGGCCGCCGCATCTTCCCTTGCGATGTCGCGGTAGAGCGCGACGGTCGCCTCGGCCTCCTCGCGCAGAAACCCGGCCAGCCCCGGCTCGACACTCGCGGCGGGGTCGAGCACAACGCGGGCGCGAAGTGCCGGGCCGCTTTCATCGATCAGCGTCTGGGCGTTGATGCTGCCCGCCTGCGTGATGAGCGCAAGCAGCGCCGCCGCCGCCAGTCGTGCGAGGCTCCTCTGCGCGAGGCTGATGCGGCCGATTGCCCGGTTCATCGCCCAGTTCATCGCCCGGTTCGTGGCCGGGTTCCTGGCCTGGCTCACTGGG
This sequence comes from Pseudomonadota bacterium, assembly GCA_039180245.1. Taxonomy (GTDB): domain Bacteria; phylum Pseudomonadota; class Alphaproteobacteria; order Rhodobacterales; family Rhodobacteraceae; genus J013. The sequence continues at coordinate 1,311 of JBCDDO010000218.1, forward strand.
CCCAATCCGGATCGCGCTTTTCAACGAAGGCCGCAATCCCCTCGGCCGTGTCGCGCCACATCAGGTTTTCGCTCGCCACCCGCCCGGTATAGGCATAGGCCGCGTCGAGCGTCATCTCGGCCTGGGCGTAAAACGCCTCCTTGCCGATGCGCACGGCTGCCGAGAGCTTGCCGGCAACACGCCCAGCCAGCGCTGCGGATTCCGCAGCGACCGCATCGGCCGGCACCGCACGGTTGATCAGACCCAGCTCGACGGCCCGCGCTGCGGAGACAAACTCGCCGGTCGTCAGCATCTCGAAGGCCTGCTTGCGCGGGATGTTGCGGCTGAGCGCGACCATGGGGGTGGAGCAGAAGAACCCGATATCGACCCCATTGACGCCGAACCGACAATCTTCCGCCGCTATGGCCATGTCGCAGCTGGCCACAAGCTGGCACCCCGCGGCCGCGGCAACGCCCTGAACCTGGGCGATCACCGGCTGCGGCTGGCGGGTGATGGCCACCATCATCCGTCCGCAGCGGGCAAAAAGATCGTCAAAGAACCGCCGCCCGCCATCGGGCGCCTGACGGGCATCGGCGAGCTCGCGCAGATCATGCCCGGCGCAGAAGGCCCGGCCTGCACCGCGCAGGATGATGACGCGGATGTCGCGGTTGAGCGCGATCTCGTCCAGCGCATCATGCAGCGCGCCCAGCATCGCGCAGCTCAGCGCGTTGAGCTTGGCCGGATTGTTGAGCGTGAGTGTCGCCACCGGACCCTCATCCTGGCGCAGGACCAGATCGGACATCGCTGTCTCCTTGTCATTTGCGGCGGGGGCGAGCATAGGCAACTCGGAACGGAATGGAAGTGGAGAGCGGTGCATGGATCCGGTGATGAGCGCGGCCGATCTTGAGGCCTTTGTCGCGCGCGAATTCGCCCAGGTGCAGGGCAAGTTCCGGGTCGCGGCGGTGGCACCGTTTTTCTGCGCGGTCGAGATGGAGACCGGGCCCGGCGATTTGCGCCCAGGTGGCACAGTGTCGGGCCCGAGCATGTTCACCCTGGTCGACTGTGCCTATTACTTCGCGACGCTGGCGATGATCGGACCGCAAGCGCTGACGGTGACCACGCATCTGTCCATTGACTTCATGCGAAAGCCCATACCGGGCTTGATGCGGGCCGAAGCCACAATCCTAAAGCTGGGGCGCAGCCTGTCGGTGGGCCACGTCCTGGTTTTTTCCGGCGCGGCGTCCGACAGCGCGGCCGGCGCTCTGCCCGACCCGGTGGCACAGGCAAGCGTGACCTATGCCATTCCTCCGGCAAAGAGGGCGGGCGCCGGCTGACTGTCTGAGCTGGGATGTGCCGGGACCGGCCCAGTGTTTGGGCCGGCTTTCGGCGTCAGTGCTTGCTGGGCTTAGCTTTTCTCTTCAGCGGCTGCGGGGGCCGCCTGTGGGGGGCGCGCCGGTGGCTGCTTTGAGCTGCCGGTGTTCAGCGGGTCTTCCGCCCGGCTCACCGAGCCTTCGAAATGCGCACCGCTTTCGATGGCGATGGTCTTGTGGATGATGTCGCCCTCAACCCGGGCCGAGGAGGTCAGCCGGACCTTGATGCCGCGCAGACGGCCCATGACCCGGCCATTGACGACCACATCATCGGCGACGACTTCGCCCTTGATGGTGGCGGTTTCCCCAACCGTAAGAAGATGGGCGCGGATGTCGCCCTCAACGGTGCCCTCAACCTGAATGTCGCCGGCGGTCAGTACATTGCCGCGCACGGTCAGATCCGAGGACAGAACCGACGGTGTGGCCTTGGGCTTGGGGGCCGTGCCGGACGGGCCCGGCGGGGTGCTGCTGGTGGAAGAACTCATGGACGGGCTTGCCGGCGGGGTCCCGCCATCGTCTGGTTCGATTGGTTCATTGATCTTACTCTTAGAGAACATCGCGCGCTGCCTTTACATATCGCATCGGGTTGACGGGAATGCCATTTACCCGGACCTCGTAGTGCAGATGTGTGCCGGTGCTGCGGCCGGTATTGCCCATGTCGCCGATCAGATCGCCCTGGGAGACTATGTCGCCCACCTTCACACGAATCCGATGCAAATGAGCATAAAGCGTTTCCACACCAAATGCGTGCTGTATCTTGATGATCTTGCCATATCCGCGCATGCGCCCAGCAAAAATCACCGTGCCATCTGCGGTGGCCACGATCGGCGTGCCGCGATCGCCGGCAAGGTCGATCCCATTGTGCTGGCGCGTTCGGCCGTTGAACGGGTCGCGCCGTGTGCCAAAGCCGCTGGTGAAGCGATAGGTGCCGTTCACCGGAACCGCCAGCGGAAGTTTGTGGGTGGCCACGCGCATCAGCTGGATTTGTTCCAGATCGCGCATCAGGGCCGCAACACGCAGGCTGGCAGGATCGTCGCTCTCCAGCCCGGCGTCATCAACGGCGATGAAGGGTCCGCCTTCGCCGGAATAGGTGCTGCGCATTTGCGCAACAAGACTGTTGATGTCGAGCCCGGTGGGCGCCAGCGCCCCCTCGAGCCGGCCCAGCGACACGATCACCGCCTCTTCCAGCCGACCGAACAGCCGTTGGAGCTTTTCGTCGGCAAGCCGGTCCCGGTCCTCGATCTCGCCCAATTGCAGATTGAGCGCGGCGATCCGTGCCTCGGCAGCCTCGCGCTGTGCGATTGTGTCGGCCAGCGCGATCGACACGGCGCCAAGCGTGTCGGAAAGATCGGTTTCAGTGCCGAGCTGGCGCGACAAATCGCCCTCGACATTGGCCAAACGGTCGGCAAGGGCCGCGCGCTTGCGCTCGGCATCGTCGCGTGCACGCACCGCATCGGCCAGCTTGCGCCGCACCGCCTCCAACGTCACACGCTGCGCCCGCTCGGCATTGAGCGCGGCCACCAGCTCATCCTGCTGCCCGGCAATATGCGCGGTTGCTTCGGTAAACCGGGTGCGTGCGGCCTCGGCCTCGGTCAAGGCAGCGGTCCGCTGCGCCTCCAGGGTGGCAAGCCGCGTGGCATAGGTCTCTTCGATCAGCGCCAGATCGCGTGCCTGACGTTCGGTGTCGATCCGCGCCACCACCAGGGCGCCCGAGGCATAGGTCAGCCATCCGACGCCGCAGAGTACTGCCACGAAAAGCGCAGCCTGGCGCCGAGGCGAAAGCCGCACCGTCTGCGTCGTGCCGTCGTGATCAACCGTCAGCCGGCGCTCGGGAAGCAGCGACCCGAGCAGGCTTTTCGCGCCCTGATCGGGCCGCGCGTCAGTCCCCAGCATCTTCCGTCCCTCGTTGCGTGTGCCTGCAGCGGGCCCGCAACCTGTCCCTGTACCCGCAGCTACCCCTCAACCGCGGTTCTGCCCCATGGTTAGGAAAATTGGCGACGTCACGCAACACACGAGAATCCGGCCTTCCGTTACAGTTTGTGACAAACGCGCAGGTCAATGCAAGTGACTGATCAAGCGAATTTTTCGAAGTTTGTTCTTGTTTTGACTAGGTTTTCGTGTCGACCAGCGGCCAATAGAAATCCGGCGGCAGTCCAGCTTCGGCGCGTTTTTCCTCGTTAAAGGGCGGCTTCAACGCGGTACCGAAATACCGCTGAACGAGCATGTGGAACCGGTACTTCGGGTCCCACTCCATCCGTCCGCAGAGAAAGTGAAACCACTTCGATCCGTAAGCCACATGCCCCACTTCATCGGCATAGATGATCCGAAGCGCGGCAACGCTCTCGGCATCGCCGGCCTTCTCAAACGCGGCGATCATGCCGGGGGTGACGTCGAGCCCGCGCGCCTCGAGCACCATCGGCACCACCGCCAGCCGGCCCGGCAGATCCTGCGCGGTGACTTGGGCCGAGCGCCACAGCCCGGCATGGGCGGGCAACGCGCCATACCGGCTGCCCAGCGCCTCCAACCGATCGGCAAGCAGGTTGAAATGCTTGGCCTCGTCATCGGCGGCCTTGACCCAATCGTCGAGAAAGCCGGGCGGCATCGGCGTGTCGGTAAAGCGCGCGATGATGTCCCAATGCAGGTCGATGGCGTTAAGCTCGATATGCGCGACGGCATGCAAAAGCGCCACCCGGCCGGCCGGCGAGCCGGGGCGCCGGCGCGGCATGTTGCGCGGATCGATCAGGGCCGGTTCGGCCGGGCGTGCCGGGCTGTCGGGCGGCGTGGCCTGGCCCAG
>JBCDDO010000219.1:0-5451 GCA_039180245.1 Pseudomonadota bacterium
CCCGTCACCCCATGGCCCGCCTCTACGATGTGTTCATGTCGCGCTTTGTGCGCCCGCGCGGCCGGGGGTTTCCCCGCATCCGATCGGCGCTGGTGCGCATGCACGGTCTCACCCTTCCCGACACCGAGCTTGCCAACAGCGCCGACCGGGCCGGGTTGGCCGCGCTGGGCTATGACCTCGCCGCGCATCGGCGGAGTTTCGAGATCTTCCTTGAGTTCCTGGCGCTCAATCTGGCCGGGCGCAGCACCATCCGGATCGATCCGCTCTGGATGCCGCAAGTGACCCATCTGGCGCAGATCTCGAGCTGGCTGCCCATGCGGCGCGTTCTTGGACCGGACCTTGCCGGCGACGCGGCGCGGCTTCGCGCCGAGCTCGGTTTGATCGGATCGGAGATCGCCTTGGCGCCGCCGGACCCGCTGTTTCCACTGGCCGAGACATGGACGCCCGAGCTTGGCGCCCGGGTTGCCCAGCTCTATGCCGACGATCACAGGCTGCTCGGCTATGATCTCAAGATCTGCCCAGACCCTTAAACCGCCAGGCGCAAACCGGGCAATGCCAAGTTCAGCCGCTCAGGCCGCACCAGGCTCGGTTAGAATGGAAAACAGCGCCGATGGATCCTGGGTGGAGCGCAGCTTTTCGCAGATCACCGGATCGCGCAGCGCCCGGGCGACCCGGGCAAGCGCCTTGAGATGCTCAGCCCCGGCATCTTTGGGCGCAAGCAGCATGAACACCAGATCGACCGGCTGGCCATCGACCGATTCGTAGTCGACCGGCTTGAAAAGCCGCGCAAAGCAGCCGGCGACACGCTCCAACCCCGCAATATGCGCATGTGGGATGGCCACCCCCTTGCCCATGCCCGTCGGGCCAAGATGCTCACGCTCCTGCAAGGCGGAAAACACGTCGGTTTCGCTCAATGCATAGAGATCGGCCGCGACAGATGACAGATCCAGCAGCGCACGCTTCTTGCTTGCCGATTTCAGCCCGCCCTGTACGGCCTCGGGCTGGATCAAATCCGACAGCTCCATGGCTATGCCTGCCCCAGATAACGCGGTTGCATGGATTCAGGCCGATGCCAGATTGCGCGGATCGACCCAGCCGATATGCCCGTCTTCACGACGGTAGACGACATTGACGCCGCCATGCGAGCCATTGCGAAACACCAGCACCGGCGCATTGGCAAGCTCCATTTCCATGACCGCCTCACCCACCGAAAGCGTGCGAATCGCGGTTTTGGTTTCCGCCACAATCACGGGCTGGGGCAGGTCGGTGCTCTCATCCGCGCTGTCTTCGGACACCGGTGTGAGCACGCTGTAATCGGCCTCCATCGCGGGTTGGGGCCGGTGATGGTTCTTCAGCCGCCGCTTGTAGCGGCGCAGCTGCTTGTCCATCCGCTCCAAACAGGCGTCAAAGGCGGTGTAGATCTCGGGCGCCCGCCCTTCCGACTTTGCGGTCAGGCCGGAATCCAGATGCACCGTCGCATCGCACACCGAAAGATGGGCGTCGCGCGAAAAGGTCACCGTCGCTTCAGCGGGTCGTCCGGAATACTTGCCAACAACATCGCCAAGCCGGTCAGACACATGGGTGCGAAGGGCGTCACCCACATCGATCTGCTTTCCAGTGACCTGTATGCGCATCAACGTTCCTTCGCTCGTCGCCAGGGCCCGTGATCGAGATTCTCTCCCCAGGGCCGCAGCGCGCGGAACCTAGGGTCAGCCTGCTGGGCTGTCAATCGCCCGACATGCCCGTCTTGCGCCGCCGCCGCACCGATGAAGGGATCTTCAGCCCTTCGCGATATTTGGCAACAGTCCGTCTCGCGATTTCAATTCCCTCTGCGCCAAGACTGCTTACGATCGCGTCGTCCGAAAGCGGTCTGCTGGGATTTTCGGCTGCAATCATGCGGCGGATCCTGTCGCGGATTACGGTCGCCGATGTCGCCTCTCCGCCATCGCTGGCCGGCAATCCGGTGCTGAAAAAGAAGCGCAGTTCAATCGTGCCCCGCTCGCAGGACAGGTATTTCCCGGAGGTCACGCGCGAGACCGTCGATTCGTGCAGGGTCAGCTCTTCGGCCACGTCGCGCAGCGTCATCGGGCGCAGCCCGTCGAGACCATCGCTGAAGAAACTCGCCTGCCGATGCAGGATCTCGGTGGCCACGCGCAGGATCGTCCGGGCGCGTTGGTCAAGCGCCCGGGTCAGCCATGCGGCATTGGTGCGGCATTCCGACACAAAGCTGCGCGCCTCGCCGCTTTGCGCGGTGACCCGATCGGCATAGCGCCGGTCGATGCGAAGCTGCGGCATACTGTCTTCATTGAGCTCGGCCCGCAGGGCGCCGTCATGACCGCGGCGAATATAGACATCCGGCACGATATAGCGCGTGTCGCCATGCTGCAGACGCAGCCCGGGGCGCGGATCCAACCGGCGCAGCAGCGCCAGCATCGATCCCAGCGTTTTTCGCGACTGGCCCAAAAGCTCGGTCAACCGGTCGATCCGATTGGCCGCGACAAGGTCGAGATGTGCCAACAGCTTTGCCATGCACGCATCAAGCGCGCCCGTCTCGGCCAGCTGCAGGGCCAGGCAGTCAGCAAGATCGCGGGCACCGATGCCGGTCGGCTCGCAAAGCTGGATGGTGTGGCGTGCAGCCGCAACATCCTCGGCCACCGCCCGGTGGCGCGCCGCAATCTCGGCATCATCGCTGCGCAGATAGCCGTCATCGTCGATCTCGTCGACCATCAGTTCGGCCAGCGCCCGCACCGGGCCCGACAGACGCATGCAGCCGATCTGCGCCAGCAGATGGTCACGCAGGCTGATCGCGCTGGCCACACCGCCAAGCGCGTCGCCCGGCACATCCCGCATCGGGGCGAGCCGGTCGCTTTTCCGGCGCCATTCCGCCTGCCCATCGGCGACGGCTTCGTCGAAGACCGCATCGCGCGGTGCGTCCAGCGCCCGCTCGGCCGAATCCGGCGTGGCATCGCGCATCTGATCCTCAAGCCGGGCGGCGGGTTGCGCCGACACCGCAGCCGCTTCGGCGGTTTCGCCGACAAGCGTGATCAGCGGGTTGCGCTCGGCCTCCTCGGCAACAAAGGCCGAAAGCTCCAGATTGGTCAGTTGCAAAAGCTGGATCGCCTGACGCAGCTGCGGGGTCAGCACCAGCTGCGCGGTCTGCTTGATCTGGAGCTTTTGCCCGAGTGCCGTCATGCCGCCCTTTCGGGCGCGCGCCGCTCAGATGCGGAAACCCTCGCCCAGATAGACCCGTCTCACGTTGCGATCCTCGACCACCTCGCCCGGGGAACCGCTCATCATTACCACACCGCCATGCAAGATGTATGCCCGATCGATGATGCCGAGAGTTTCCCGCACATTGTGGTCGGTGATCAACACCCCTATCCCACGATCCTTAAGATGTTTGACCAGTTGGCGGATGTCGCCCACGGCGATCGGATCGACCCCGGCAAAGGGCTCGTCGAGCAGGATGTATTTGGGCCGGCCGGCAAGGCAGCGGGCGATTTCGACGCGCCGCCGCTCGCCGCCCGACAGCGCCACGGCCGGGGTTCGGCGCAGATGGGTGATCGAGAACTCCGCCAACAGCAAGTCAAGCCGGGCCTCGCGGCTGCCGCGGTCCTGCTCGGTCAACTCCAGCACGGCCCGGATGTTCTCTTCAACGGTTAAGCCTCTGAAAATCGAAGCTTCCTGGGGCAGATAGCCCAGGCCCTTGCGCGCACGACGATACATCGGCAGCAGCGTGACATCGCGGCCATCGATGGTGATCGACCCGGCCTCGGGCCGGATCAGCCCGGTGACGCAATAAAAGCAGGTCGTTTTGCCGGCGCCGTTCGGCCCCAACAGCCCGACCACCTCGCCCCGCCGCAAGGTGAGCGAGACATCCCGCAGCACCGGCTTGCGCCGATACGATTTGCCCAGGCTCTCGGCCCGCAATCCGGCCGTGTCGCCGGCTGTGGCAAGGGTTGGCCCGGTGGAGATGCCGGCATCGGTCATCGCGTCAATTCGTCTCATCTTGCGATGCGGGTTGAAACACCGTCTTCACGCGCCCGGTGATCTCACCGAGCCCGGCATTGAGGTCGATCCAGAGCGAGTCGCCGGCCAGAGCGTTCTCGCCTTGGGTGAGCAAAACCTCGCCGCCCATCTTGATCACGCCCTTGACGACATCGTATTCGGCCCATTCGCCCTCGGCCGCCTCCGTGCCGTTCGAAAGGAACACTGCGCCCAGGGCCTTCAACAGACGGATGCGCCCGGTTTCGCTGTCTTCGGCCGATGCATCGGCGTCATAAAAGATCTGCATCTCGTCCGCGGTCATCCGCAGCGTGCCTTGTCCGACAATCACATTGCCCTTGAAGGTGGCGATCTGCTGGGTCTGGTTGACCGTCAAGCTGTCGGCGGTGATCTCGATGGGTTGGCTCGCGTCATGCTTAAACGAGCCGAAGGGCGAATCCTGCGCCTGCGCGTCATTCGGCGCCCAGGCCAAAATGGCAAAAGTCAAAAGCGCACAAGCGCGAAGAAATCGCCCGACAGTCATGCGTCCCCGATTGCCCCCGTCAGCGGCCCTCTGGCGCCGTCGGCGCCTCCGCCGGTATGTAGACTACGCGCACTTTGTCCTCAAAGACAATCACCTCGTCGGCAGCAGGGTCTTGCGACCCGTTGGGGCGCAACATGACCAGCCGTCCGGCCTCGATCCGGCCCAGCGGCCCTTCGGCGATCAGCGGGTCCGGCACGGTCAGGGTCCGGGCCCGCAAATCGGCAACCGCCCGTGCGGCCGTGGCGGTGTAGCCATCGGAGGTGCGGATCGCCACTTCGCCGTCCAACGCGACGGTCTGCGCCTTTGGCCGGAGCACGCCCCGGGCGGCCACCAGGCGGGCCTGCCGCCCATCGGCCAAATGGATTTCCGCCTCGATCCCTTCGAGCTCGATCTCAGTTGGGTCCGGCGCATCGGGCAGCGCCCAATCGGCGCGCAGCATGAAGGGCTCGCCCGCGTCGGTTGTGCCGGTGAAGCGTGGTTCGGTCAGGCGCAGGCCAGAATCGAAGGCCTCCACATCCGCAGCAGTGAACCGAACGCCGGCGGGGAACGTGTCGCGCGTGATCAGGAAAATCGAGCTGAGCGACGCCAAAGCCCCCAGCGGCAGCAGGATCCGCAGGATCCGGACCGCGCGCGAGTATCGCCCAAGCCGCCGATCAAGCCGCCGCTCGGCACGACGGTCAAGGCGCGCGGCGCTCATCGGTCAATCCACACCGGCGCGCAAGAGATCGTGAATGTGCAATAGGCCCAGCGGCGCGCCCTCGGCATCGGTCACGAACAGGCAGGTGACCGGGCGCGGGGGGCCGTTCATCAGCGCCATGGCTTCAGCGGCCAGCGCATCGGGTCCGATCCGGCGCGGCGCGCGGGTCATCACTTCGCCCGCGCGGCTGTCCATCAGATGCGCCATGTGGCGGCGCAGATCGCCA
>JBCDDO010000220.1:0-5423 GCA_039180245.1 Pseudomonadota bacterium
CGGCGGATGCTGGCCCGGTCGGATCTGCTGGCCCTGGCCGATGAAGTTGAGCAAGCGCCACGCCTGTGGCGGCATTTTTCGACCGGCATCGGCGAGGCGCTGACCTTCTCGGCAACCCAGTTCGACGCGGTGTCCGATTGCAGGCGGAGGGTGATCGACGTGTCGGGCGACGGGCGGTCCAACGAGGGCGTGCCGCCCGAAGATGTCGGCACCGGGCTGGTCAGCTACGGCTTTACGATAAACGGGCTGGCGATCGAGGGCAGCGAGGAGGATCTCACCGGCTATTACCGCGCCTTCGTGATCGCCGGGCCGGGCGCCTTTGTGATGACGGCAAAAAGCTTCGCCGATTATCCCGAAACGATCCGGCGCAAGCTGTTGACCGAGGTGGCCCTGCCGGTGACGCAGGCGGCACCCGCAGCGATCTCAATTGCGCAGGCAGCGCCCCAGACGGCGCCCCAGACAGCGCCCCAGCCAAAGCCCGAGCCTGCCCAATGACCAACGCGCAACGGAGGTCGGGCAAGGCCGCGCGCAGCGGGCGGGCGGGGCTGCGCAGGCTTGCCGTATTGTCCGCAGCGGCGCTGGCGCTGGCCACACAGCCCGTTCAGGCCTGCGCGCTTGCGCTGGTCATGGGGCTCGACATCTCTTCATCGGTCAATTCGAGCGAGTATCGCCTGCAGATCGGCGGCATAGCAGCCGCATTGCGCGACCCCGAAATCCGTGCCGCGATCATGGCCGACCCGCCGGTTTGGATGACCATCTATGAATGGTCGGGCCAGCGTCAGCAGACCGATGTGGTGGGTTGGACGCGTCTGGCGACACCCGCTCAGATCGATGCGCTGGCGGCCCGGCTCGACAGGCATGTTCGGCCATACGATGCCTTTGCCACTGCCATCGGACAGTCCCTGGCCTATGCGTTGCGCCGGTTTGACGCCTTGCCCGAGGCATGCGCGCGGCGGCTGGTCGACCTGTCAGGCGATGGGGTCAGCAATGAGGGGCGCCAGGCCATCGCTCTGCATCCTGAGGCCGCGCAGCGGGGCGTCACCGTCAATGCCCTGGTCATCAAAGGCGGCAATCCAGACCCCGAGGCGCATTACCGCTATGGCGTGATCACCGGGCCGGGCGCTTTCTTGCTGGTCGCGCGCAACGGGTTTGAGGATTACCCGGACCTGATCAAAGGCAAGCTTCTGCGCGAGCTTTTGCCCGAGATGCTGTTGGGTGCGCGCGATGCTGCGCGCTAGCCCGCGTCAGCCCCGCCCAAAATGCGGCTGATCAGCATGAAAAGCAGGCCAAGCCCGGCCAAAACCGGCGCCGCGGGCAGCTCCAGCACCGTTTGGATCACCGGGTTCCACAGCCATTCGGCAACATAGCGTTCGATGGCCGGCTGCAGGGTCAGAAGGCTTTCGGAATGGAGCTGAAACCAGATCTCTCCGATCGGGCGCAGGGTGATGTCATCGGCATCCGCGCTTGCCCGCCAATCGAGCGGGATCAGCACCATGCCCACCACGAATAACACAAAACCAAATAGCCGCATCAGCCCCTCCGCGTCGCGAACCTAGGGTGGATTGCGCTTGCCGGCAAGCCTCGGCATCGGCGAGACTGGCCGGAACGAGGAGGCGCATGTTTCAATCATTCGATCAACGCAGCACACCCGAAACCGGCGCGGCGCGGCTGGCAGCCCTGCGCGCCGCGATGGCCGATGCCGCGGTGCAGGGGTTCCTGGTGCCCCGGGCCGACCGGCATCAGGGCGAGAATGTCGCGCCCTGCGATGAGCGGCTGGCCTGGCTGACCGGGTTCACCGGCTCGGCCGGGCTTTGCATTGCGCTGGCAGCGCGCGCGGCGGTGTTCGTGGACGGGCGCTACACCTTGCAGGCGGCCGCCCAGGTCGATGGCGGCGCTTTCGAGATCGTGGCCAGCGACGCCGTCAAGCCGGCCGATTGGTTGGAGGACGCGCTCCGCCTCCCCGCAGCGGCAGACGCCCGGCCGGGGGGCGCGGGGGGCGCGGTGCTTGGCTATGATCCATGGCTGCATGGGCGCGAGGAGATTGCGCGGCTTGAGGAGCGGCTGGCGCCGCATGGGATAAGCTTGCGCCCCGTCGACAATCTGGTCGACAGGGTTTGGGCCGACCGGCCGGCACCGCCGGCTGTCTCCGTCGAGATCCAGCCCAGTGAGGCGTCGGGCATGGCGCATGCCGAAAAGCGGGCGCAAATCGCCCAGGCGCTTGCCGCGGATGGGGTAGACGCCGCCGTGCTCACCCTGCCCGACAGCATCGCCTGGCTGCTCAACATCCGCGGCGGCGACATCGCCCGAACCCCGGTGCCGCATGCCTTTGCCATCGTGACCGCCGACGGCCAGGTCGGGCTCTACTCGGATCCCGAAAAATTCGGCGTGGACGTGCGCAGCCATCTGGGAAATTCGGTCGACATTCAGCCCTGGTCGGCCTTTGAGGGCGCGCTGGCCGCCCGGACCGGCCAGATTTTGGCGGTTGACCGAAACTCGGCCCCCATGCGGGTGGGCGCTGTCTTGGAGGAAGCCGGCGCCACGATCCGCTGGCAGCGCGATCCCTGCGCCCTGCCCAAGGCGAGCAAAAACGCCACCGAGCTTGCCGGCATTCGCGCGGCCCATCTGCGCGACGGCGCGGCGATGGTGCGGTTCCTGCACTGGCTGGACAGCGCGCTGGCCACCGGCACTCCGCTGACCGAGATCGACGTCGTGCGCGCCTTGGAGGGGTTTCGGGCCGAAACCGGGCTTCTGCGCGACATCTCCTTTGAGACGATCTGCGGGTCGGGACCAAACGGCGCCATCGTCCATTACCGCGTGACCGAGGCCACCAACCGCGCCATTACCCCGGGCGACATCCTGCTGGTGGACAGCGGTGCGCAATATCGCGACGGCACCACCGACATCACCCGCACGATGGCAACCGGCCCGGTGCCCGAGCCCGCCGCCCGGGCCTTTACGCTGGTGCTGCGCGGCATGATCGCGATGTCGCGGCTGCGCTTCCCACCCGGTCTTGCCGGGCGCGACATCGAGGCGGTGGCGCGGGTGCCGCTTTGGCAGGCGGGGTTCGACTATGCCCATGGCACCGGGCATGGGGTTGGCGCCTATCTGGGGGTGCATGAGGGGCCGCAATCGCTGTCGCGCCGCGGAACCGTGCCCTTCACCCCCGGGATGGTGATCTCCAATGAGCCCGGCTATTACCGCGAAGGCGCGTTCGGCATTCGCATCGAGAACCTGCTCGCGGTCACGCCGGCCGCGCTGCCCGAGGATGGCGATGTGGCAATGCTGGGCTTTGAGACCCTGACCCTGTGTCCGATCGATCGGCGGCTGGTGCGCCCCGACCTCATGACCGAAGCCGAGCGGTCTTGGCTCGACCGCTATCACGCCTCGGTACAGGCAGCGCTCGACCCGCTGATCCCCGCCGATATCCGACCTTGGCTCGCGGCGGCCTGTGCACCGCTGGACGCACCCGGCTGACCCGCCAGTTTGACCGCAGCCGTTTCACCAACTGCACCCGATTGCGCATCTGCGCGCACCCTCCCGCCAAAAGCGGGGGCGGCAAAAACAACGGAACTGTCACATGTTGCATGTTTGACGGAAATGGGGAGGAGACCAGAACATGAGCGAACGTAAGATAATCGTGCGCCGCGCGACGGGCATCTGGGTTGTGCGCGCCGGCGGCGCCGTCATTGCCGAAAGCCAGGCGGCGCTGGAACTTCTGGAAGGCGATCTCGACCCGGTGGTTTACTTCCCGCGCGAGGATGCGATTGCCTTTCTGGACCCAGCGGAGCGCACCACCAGCTGTCCGCATAAGGGCGAGGCCCGCTATTTTCACATCGCCGCCAAAAGCGGCCGGATCGAGAATGCGGCATGGAGCTACGAAACCCCGTTGGACAGCGTCAAGGAGATCGCCGGACACATCGCCTTCGACCCCGATCTGGCAACCATCGAGAAGGTGTGAGCGGTCAGCCCAGCGGCTTGGCAAAGAACACCCGATGCAGGCCGGATTGTTCGGCCCGGCCGGTTTCGACATAGCCCAGATGCGGATAGAGGGTCAGATTGGCGGTCATCGCGGCATTGGTGTAGAGCACCGCGCGCGTGCATCCGGCCGCCAGGCCCCGCGCCTCGGCCGCCTCGATCAGCGCCCGGCCAAGCCCAAGACCCTTTGCCTTTGGCGACACGGCAAGGTTCTCAACCAGCCAGTCGCCGGGCTCGGCGGCGGGGCGGCTGACCACATAGCCCAGCATCTCCGGGCCGGTCGGCGCATCCGGCGTCACGGCCACCAGCACGCGGTCTTCCGCAATGTCCTCGGCAAAGGGCTGCAGCATCGGCGGTGGGGCCCGTCCGATCAGCGCGACATAGGGCGCATAGGCCGCTTGCGCGATGTCGGTCAGGGCCGGCACCTCCACCGGGCGGGCGGCGCGAATGCGAAAGCTGCGGGTCATGACCGAACTCTCGCACGACGGATTTGCCGCGCCAAGCCGCGCCTGCGCCGATGCCAGGCGATGGTGTCTTCGATGCCGATTGCGCCGCGCCGTATGACGCCGAGCTGGCGCGTCTCTGCTCAGCCATGGCGATCGGTCGAACGACCGGGCGCAGGACCGGCTCTATGGTCTCTTTCGCGACAAACACCGCAACGAACGTGACCAGGCATGCGGCTTAGACCGCATGTTTTGCGAACGGACCTGGCGCCCGGTTTTTGGTGGCGGTGCCGCCCCACGCTTGCAAAAGCGCGCGCATCGCTCAGTTTCGGCTGATCAAGATCCGGTCACCAACAACCCTGGCCTCCACGCCATCGGGCAATTAATCTCCAAAGAGAGACACAATAAAAAACCATCCTATTGCGCTGCCCGGATTCGAAAAACTACATTCCCTTAAAACTATATTCGCATTTTGTTCCTTCCCGATTCCCATACACTACAACTCTGTAGCAAAACCCTGGCCACTCACGGCACCCTCATAGATTGTGGTCTAAATGCCACCTTCTTCCCTTACAAAGAGAAAACCTGGATCTGAAATTACAAGTTCCGGTTAATAACAGCATGGTTTCCACACTTGAAATACTAAAACCGAACCTTCACTGCCCCTTATTCACCAAACCGAGCTCATTACGGCCTTCGGGGTACTGCCAGATAGATTGTCATCTCTAGTTGGGTTTTGAAGTGAGCCAACAGCAATTTGCATCAATCGGTATCAGCTGACTGCGCCTGCTCAGCTTCGCAGCCGACGGTCCCGGCCTGGGAAAATCTCTTGCCAGCAGCAATATGAAAATTGTCTACCCCCTACCCCTTTTTATTTTTGGCAGAGTCTAAGTGCATTTTGCGAGTGGGACGAAAATCGCATTGGGATTAGTCTGTGGAAATGCGGGATCAATACCGTGTTGTGTTAAGTTTTTGGAGAGAACAAATAATTGAGAGTGCTTCTGA
>JBCDDO010000221.1:0-5409 GCA_039180245.1 Pseudomonadota bacterium
AACGTCCCGGTGACCGGGATATAGGGTCAGCCGAGGGAAAGGGTCAAGCGCTTTCGGCCGGCGCTATGCCCTGGGGCAACAGCCGCTCAGCAAGATCGGGCAGTGCGTCGTAGTGCTCAAACACCGCATCGGGCGCCAGCCTGTGCACGCCTGTTCCCTCCGGCCCGAACCCGACCAGGGCGATCTTTGCACCGGCCGCCCGCGCGGCATCAAGATCGGTCACCGTATCGCCCACCATCAGGCAGGCCGCGGCAGTGCCACCGAGCAGCGCGAGCGCTTCGCGCAGCGGGCGCGGGTCGGGCTTGCGCACCGGAAAGCTGTCGCCGCCATTGAGCGCCCCGAAAAAGCCATCGATGCCGAGCCGGGCGATCAGGTCGCGCGCGAGCCCTTCGGGCTTATTCGTGCACAGGCCCAGCGCGAAACCACGCGCGGTCAAGCGTTCCAGCGCCGCTTCGACCCCGTCGTAAAGCCGGGTTTGGCCGCAGATATCCTCGGCATAGGCGGCAATGAGGCGGGGGTAGAGCGGCTCGACCTCGGCCTCGCGGTCCGGCCCCAGCCCGGCGCGCAGCATCACCCGCCCTCCCCGATAGGCCAAGGCGCGGTCCCGCACCGGGTCCAGCAACCGCCCCCCTGCCGGGCCCAAACAGGCATTGGCCGCCCGGATCAGATCGTCGGCAGTGTCGGCAAGAGTTCCATCAAGATCAAAGAGAAGCGTACGCATTCTGGGTCCGATTTGGCAATGGAGCGAAATGATAAGTGACATTCACCCCGCCCGTGGCCCAGTGTTCAAGTCAAATCCGATCTGTTAACCAGATCAACAACATCGGGTTGGGGCTGATGGTCGTAGATGTAATCGTGCTTGCCGCGGGCCTCGGGTCGCGGATGCTCTCGGAGATGCCAAAGGTGCTGCATTGCATCGGCCAGGCTCCGTTGATTGCGCATGTGATCTCCGCCGTCGCGCCACTGACACCGCGCTGTGTAATCGCGGTGGTCGGGCATGGCGCGGCGGCGGTTGTCAAAACCGTCTCCGCCCTTCACGCCGATGCAACCTGCATCGAGCAAGGTGATATGCTGGGAACCGGACATGCAGTGGCACAGGCCTTGCCCGCCCTTCCGCCGGCGGTCGATGGCGCCATGTCCAAGGTGCTGGTGCTGTTTGGCGACACGCCGCTTGTGCGCAGCGAAACGCTCCAGCGCATGATCGACAGCCCAGCGGCGGTCACGGTTTTGGGGTTTGAGGCTGTCGATCCAACCGGCTATGGCCGGCTGATCGAGGAAGACGGCAGCTTGGTGGCCATTGTCGAGCATCGCGATGCCGGCCCGGCCGAACGCGCCGTCACCTTGTGCAATTCCGGTGTGATGTGCGTGGAGGCGGCCACGCTGCGGTCGCTGGTGCCGCAGATCGGCACCGACAATGCCAAGGGCGAGTACTACGTCACCGATATTGTCGCGCTGGCCCGCAAGGCAGAGCAAAGCTGTGCCGTCATCCGCTGTGCGGAAGAGGAGACGCTGGGCGTCAATGACCGCGCCGGGCTCGCGACCGCCGAGGCGGCCTTCCAGACCCGCAAGCGGGCCGAGATCCTCTCCGCCGGGGTGACTTTGACGGCGCCCGAAACGGTGCATCTGGCGCTCGACACGGTGATCGGGCCGGACAGTGTGGTCGGGCCTTTCGTGGTCTTCGGCCCCGGCGTGACGGTGGAGAACGGCGCCGAAATCCTGCCCTTTTCGCATCTTGAAGGATGCCATGTCTCGCAGGGCGCGCGCATCGGTCCGCATGCACGGCTGCGGCCGGGAGCCGAGATCGGCGCCGGGGCCCGCATCGGCAATTTTGTCGAGGTGAAGGAGGCGCAGATCGCGCAGGGCGCCAAGATCAACCATCTGAGCTATGTGGGTGATGCGCAGATCGGCGAGGACGCCAATATCGGCGCCGGCGCAATCACCTGCAATTATGATGGCGTGATGAAGCACCGCACCGAGATCGGCGCGCGCGCCTTCATCGGCTCCAACAGCGCGCTGGTGGCACCCGTGCGCATCGGCGATGACGCGATGGTCGGATCGGGCTCGGTGATCACCCGCGATGTCGAGGCGGGCGCCCTGGCCATTGCCCGCGGCGCGCAAACCAACAAACCAGGCCTGGCACGTCGGCTGATGGAGCGGTTGCGCGCCATCAAGGCTGCGCGCAGGTAGAACCAACGACCGGAGGGACGAGCGGCATGTGCGGTATTGTGGGCATTCTGGGCGGCCATGAGGTGGCGCCCGTCATTCTCGATGCGCTCAAACGGCTGGAGTATCGCGGCTATGACAGCGCCGGCATCGCCACGCTGCATGACGGGCATCTGGCAAGCCGGCGGGCGGTGGGCAAGCTCTCGGCGCTGTCCGATCTGATGGGGCGCGACCCGATCCGCGGCATGGCCGGCATCGGTCATACCCGCTGGGCCACCCATGGCGCGCCGACCGAGCGCAATGCCCATCCGCATCGCGCGGGACCTGTCGCGGTGGTCCATAACGGCATCATCGAGAATTTCCGCGAGCTGCGCGCCGAACTGATGGCTGCCGGGCGCAGCTTTGCCTCGCAGACCGACACCGAGGTCGTCGCCCAGCTCTGTGCGCATCTGATCGATGCAGGCAGCACGGCCGAAGCGGCCGCCCGGGCGACGCTGGACCGGCTGCATGGTGCCTTCGCGCTGTGCTTTCTCTTTGAAGGCGATGCCGATTTGATCGTCGCGGCGCGGCGCGGCGCACCACTGGCCATCGGCTATGGCGCGGGTGAGATGTATGTGGGCTCGGACGCGCTGGCCCTGGCGCCGTTGACCGACCGCATCGCCTATCTGGAGGAGGGCGACTGCGCCGTGCTGCGCCGAGCCGGCGCCACGGTCTTCGATGCCTCGGGCGCGGCGGTCGAGCGGCCGGCCCGCATTGTGTCGCTCGACACCGTGCTGGTGGATCGCGGCAATCACCGGCACTTCATGGCCAAAGAAATCCACGAACAGCCCAGCGTGGTGGCCTATGCGCTGGGTCACTATGTCGATGCAGCGGCCGAGCGGGTGGTCGACACCGCGATCCCGATCGATTTCTCGCGCGCCGAACGGCTGGTTCTGGTCGCCTGCGGCACCGGTCACTATGCCTGCCATGTTGCCAAATACTGGATCGAGCGGATCGCCGGGCTGCCGGTTGAGATCGACATCGCCTCGGAGTTTCGCTACCGCGACCCGCCGCTGTCGCCCGGGACGGTCGCCGTCTTCGTCTCGCAATCGGGCGAGACGGCCGACACGCTGGCCGCGCTGCGCCATGCGCAGGGCCGGGTCGGGCGGACCGTCGCGGTGGTCAACATGCCCGAAAGCTCCATTGCGCGCGAAGCCGATGTCGCCCTGCCGATCCTGGCCGGGGCCGAGATCTCGGTGGCATCGACCAAAGCCTTCACCTGTCAGTTGGCCGTGCTCGCGGTGATGGCGGTGCTGGCCGGTCGCCAGCGCGGAAAGCTCGATGCCGCGGGCGAGGCCGGGCTGTTGCGCCAGCTTGCCGAGGCGCCCGGCGCCATTGCCCGCGCGCTGGCCTGCGAGCCGGCCATCGGACGGATGGCCGAGGAGGTCGCACGGGCCCGGGACGTGCTCTTTCTGGGTCGCGGTGCGATGTACCCGATCGCCCTGGAGGGCGCGCTCAAGCTCAAGGAGCTCAGCTATATCCACGCCGAGGGCTATGCCTCGGGCGAAATGAAGCACGGCCCCATCGCGCTGATCGACGATCAGGTGCCGGTGATCGTCTTTGCACCCCGCGACGGGGTGTTCGACAAGACCGTCTCGAATTTGCAGGAGGTTCTGGCCCGTGGCGCCCGCATCCTTCTGGTGACCGATGAGGAGGGCGCGGCCGCGGCCAGCGACGACGCCCTTGCCACCGTGGTGATGCCCAGCGTCGAGCGCTTCATCGCCCCTTTGGTTTACGCCATTCCCGCCCAGCTCATTGCCTATCACGCCGCAATTGCCAAAGGGACCGATGTCGATCAGCCGCGCAATCTGGCCAAATCGGTCACGGTTGAGTAAGGGATGCGCACGATATGCGTCGCTTCCCAAAACGAGCAGAGCGGGTCGGGCAACGATCCGGATGGAGGATGGACATGACGCTCAAGACGATCTGCGGCCTTGCGGCCGGACTGGCCCTGTCTGGATGCAGCCTCTTGTTTGGCGAGGAGGAGGCCGCCCCGATCATGACAACCGGCGTCGAGGTTGCGCCGGAATGTCCCACGCTTTGGGTGTTTTCGGACACCACCATCAAGGATCCCGGTGAGGATCTGCCGGAGGATTGGCGCCAGTTCAGCGGGGTTTGGGGGCTGGCCGGTTGGGACGGGTATTGGTGCCATGATCTTTACATCATGGAAATCGCCAAGACCGGCGAGGTCAGCCTGATGGATGTGCACGGTCCCGGCGGCAAGCATGACGGCACGGTGTTCCCGCGCACTGGCCGCATCACCGAGGAGGGCCGGCTGACCTTCGTTGCCGATGGGGTGCGGCGCGAGTACTGGCTTGAAGATGGCAAGCTTCAGGGGCGACGCCATGCCCGCGACGAACCCACATTGTCGATTGAAATGCACCGCAAGACTGACGCCTGAGGCGCGGTCTCAGGCTCGGTGATGGGCTGCAGGACCCCAGGAGGATGACAACGCTTGATGCGGCACTCGCCGCCCTGAACGCGCTGGCCGATGCCGACAGGGCGGTCCAAGCGGCCGCCTATCACAAAGTTTCGCGGCCCTATCTGGGCATTGCCGTGCCGCTGGTGACAGAGCTTGCCAAGAGCTGGCGGAGCGGGATGGATCCTGATGCCCGGGCCGCGCTGGCAGCTGCGCTCTGGGACACCGACATTCACGAGGCGCGGGTTGCGGCAGCGAAGCTCTTGGTCCAGGCCCGCATTCGCCCAGACGCCGCGGTCTGGGCCGAAATCAGCCGCTGGGTGCCGCAATTCGATGCCTGGGCGATTGCCGACCATGCCGCCGAGGCCGGATCGCGGCGGTTGGTTGCCGAGCCGGCGCGGCTGGATGCGGTGGAAAGCTGGACGGCAAGCCCGCTGATGTGGGCGCGCCGTGCCGCCTTTGTCTTCACCCTGCCCTGGGCCAAGCTGACCCATCCTGGCGCCGAGGATCTGGCGCGGCGCGACCGCATCCTTGGCTGGGCCGCCACAGCGGCAACCGAGCGCGAATGGTTCATGCAAAAGGCCGTTGCCTGGTGGCTGCGCACGCTGTCGAAGCATGATCCGGCGCGGGTGCAGGCGTTTTTGGACGGCCCGGGCACCGCGCTCAAACCCTTTGCCAGGCGCGAAGCGTCAAAATACCTGGCCCAAAACACCTGACGGTGTGATTGGCGGCGTGATGAGCGGCGTGTTCGGCGGCGGGGTCTATGTGGGCGGGTCTAAGTGGGCGGG
>JBCDDO010000222.1:0-5381 GCA_039180245.1 Pseudomonadota bacterium
CGCGAACTTTCCGTGCGCCAGGTCGCTCAGCCGAGCTTGCCGAGCCGAGCGATCAAGCTCGACGTGTCCCAGCGCCCGCCGCCCATGGCCTGCACATCCTTGTAGTGCTGGTCGATCAGCGCCGTCCCAGGCAGGGTGGCGCCGTTCAGTTCGGCCTCTGACAGGCAAATGCCCAGATCCTTGCGCATCCAGTCAACCGCAAAGCCGAAATCGAACTTGCCCTCCAGCATGGTGGTGCCGCGGTTTTCCATCTGCCAGGAGCCTGCGGCGCCCTTCGAAATGACATCGAGCACCGCCTGCCCGTCCAGCCCGGCTTTCTGGGCAAAGGCCAGCCCTTCGGAGAGCCCCTGCAAGAGCCCTGCGATGCAGATCTGATTGACCATTTTGGTGAGCTGCCCGGCACCCGGTTCGCCCATCAAGCGGCAGGCGCGAGCAAAAGCCGCGATCACCGGCTCGGCCGTTGCATAGACCGGCGCCTCGCCCCCGCACATCACCGTCAGCACGCCGTTTTCCGCGCCAGCCTGCCCGCCCGAGACCGGGGCATCGACAAAGCCCACGCCGCGCTCGGCTGCCGCGGCATAGATCTCGCGCGCAACCGCGGCCGAGGCGGTGGTGTGGTCGACCAGCACCGAGCCCTCGGTCATCCCGGCCAGCGCGCCATTCGCTCCAAGCGCCACGCTGCGCAGATCGGCATCATTGCCAACGCAGAGAAAGACGATCTCGGCATCCGCCGCGGCCGCGCGCGGGGTGGGTGCATGGGCGCCGCCATGTTGGGCGACCCAGGCCTCGGCCTTGGCTGCGGTGCGGTTATAGACGGTGACCGAATGACCCTTTGCCGCCAAATGGCCGGCCATGGGATAGCCCATCACCCCCAGCCCGATGAACGCTGTTTTGGCCATGTCGTTCCCCCCGCTGAATTGGATCTTTGCTGCGCCCCTGATGGCCTGCTAAGCCTGCCGGGTCAAGCCGCAGCCGGGGCGCCTGTCGGGCCCATTACAGGCCGGGCAGCCGGCGCGCTGACGCGCAATAGGCAGGCGGGCGAGCGGGCAAGAGGAGCGTTGCATGGAGATGGCGTTTCGCTGGCTGGTGCGGATCATGCTGGGGCTGGCGGTGCTTCTGGCCGCAGCCCTTGGATTGGCAAGCTATCTGGTTGGCGGGTCGCTGCCCGATTATGCCGCCGAGCATCGCGTTCCGGACCTTGCCGCGCCGATGGAGATCCTGCGCGACCGCCATGCCGTGCCGCATATCATGGGGCAGACCGAGGCGGACACCTTCTTTGGGCTGGGCTTTGTGCATGCGCAGGATCGGCTGTGGCAGATGGAGATCGCCCGCCGCACCGCGCAGGGGCGCCTGTCGGAGTATTTCGGCGAGCCGACCTTTAATGTCGACCATCTGATGCGCGCGCTCGATCTTTACCGTTTGTCGATCGCGGCGGTCGAGGATCAGACGCCAGAGGTTCGGGCGGCGTTGGAGGCCTATGCCGCGGGGGTGAACGCGTGGCTGGAAATCGTGGCGCGTGACGCGCTGGGGCGCGGCGCCCCGGAGTTTTATCTGTTTTCCGACCGC
Organism: Pseudomonadota bacterium; assembly: GCA_039180245.1. GTDB lineage: Bacteria > Pseudomonadota > Alphaproteobacteria > Rhodobacterales > Rhodobacteraceae > J013. Next base: position 1,567 of record JBCDDO010000222.1, read on the forward strand.
ATCGCACCCTGGACGCCGGCCGACAGCATTGCCGTCACCAAGCTGATGGCGTTTCAGTTGACCGGACAGGCCGCCGAAGAAAGCCGACGCGCGCGCATGGCCCTGGCGCTTCGGTCCATGCCCGAGCGGCTGCGCGACATTCTGCCCGACGCGCCGGGCCCGGCGGTGATCGAATTGCCGGAATTCGCAGCCCTGCCCAGTGATCCTGGGGTCTGGACCCCGTCTTTTGCGGAACCGGCACTGCCAGGGCCGGCGCTACGGCCGCCAATCGCCCCACGCCCAGATGCCGATCTGGCCAGTACCGCGGGGCCCCTCCTGCCCTTTTTGCCAGCGCCGGGTCTCGGCGGGGCCTCCAACGCCTTTGCCGCCGATGCCACCCGTACGGCAACCGGGATCCCGGTTCTGGCAACCGATCCGCATCTGGGGCTGAGCGCGCCCAGCATCTGGTACCTCGCCCGGATGGCCTTTCCCGATGGCGGGGTGATCGGCGGCAGCATTCCCGGCATCCCAGCCATCGCGATCGGACGCAATGCGGAGTTCGGCTGGGGCTTGACCACAGCTTATGTCGACGATCAGGACCTTTATGTGGAGCGGCTCGATCCCGACGATGCTGAGCGGTATCTGACCGTCGAGGGGTACAAGCCCTTCGTCACCCGCGACGTTCTGATCGAGGTGGCGGGCGAGGTGGCCCGACCGGTTCGCCTGCGTTGGACCCTGTCGGGGCGTCCGGTATTGCCGGAATGGTATCTGGAAGCCGCAGAGCTGGCCGGCGAGGGCCATGTCATCTCGCTTGCCTGGACCGCACTCTCGGCGCCCGATCGCAGCATTGAAAGCCTGTTGCGGCTGATGCGCGCCCGCTCGATCGACGAGGCCATTCCAATTCTTGAGCTCACAACTGCCCCGGCCCAGAACGTCGTTATGGCCGATCGCGAGACGGTGGCCATGCAGGTTGCCGGCGTCGCACCGCTGCGCCAGATCGCCCACATCACCCGGGGCCGCGTGCCGGCGCCGGGCTGGCTGGCGGCCAATGAATGGCGCGGCCGCGTGCCCTATGCGCAGATGCCCCGGGTGATCGGCCCGAAAGGCGGCGTGGTGGTGAACACCAATAACCGCACCAGCGACGCGCCGTTTCCGCGCCATGTCTCCTACACCTGGGGCGACAGTTTGCGCATTCTGCGCGCGCGGCGCCTGCTGGAAACGCGCGAATTTCACAGCCGCGACAGTTTCGTCGAGATCCAAACCGACATCGTGTCGGAGGCCGCGCGCATCTTGCTGCCGCTGATGATGCGCGACCTTTACTGGACCGACCAGCCGCTTGCACCGGGCGAGGCTGCGCAGTTTCGCCAGCGCGCCCTGACCCGGCTGGCCGAATGGAACGGCGAGATGGATGCGCTGTCGCCTGAACCCCTGATTTATGCAGCCTGGGCCCGGGCGCTTCAGCGCCGGCTGGCCTTCGATGAGCTTGGCCCCAGCTTTGCCCTTGCCGCACGGGTCGAGCCGGTCTTTCTTGAGCGGGTACTGCGCGATGTCGATGGGGCCGGCATTTGGTGCGACATCACCAAGACCATTGAGGTTGAAAGCTGCTCGGATGTCGCCCGGCTGGCGCTCGACGATGCGCTCTCTGAGCTGAGCGAGGCCCAGGGCAGCAATCTCGACAGCTGGCGCTGGGGTGCGGCGCATGTCGCCCTTCAGACCCATCAGGTGTTGGGCCAGACCTTCCCGCTGTCGCTTTTTGTGAATATCGAGCTTCCCACCCCGGGCGGCGATCACACGCTGATGCGCGGGCAGCTGCGCGGCGTGGGCGACACGCCCTATGCCAATGTCCATGCCTCGGGCTTTCGTGCGGTCTATGATTTTTCCGACCCCAAACGCTCGGTCTTCATCATTGCCACCGGCCAGTCGGGGCATCCGTTTTCGCGCCATTACGACGATCTTGCCGGCCTCTGGCAGCGCGGCGAGTATATCCGCATGACGCTCGATCTTGAGGCGGCACGGGCCGGCGCGATCGGCATCACGCAGCTGCAGCCTGGCGGTTAGGTCCCGGGGCGGGCTCCGCTGGCCAGCGCCGGCCTAATCCTGGGCCGGCAATGCCTGTTCGGCAATGCCCGGCGCGAACCGAAACTCCACCCCTTCGGGCAATTTCGCCGCAAACTGCGCCAACAGCCCGGCCAGGCGCGGCACGTCGGCCGGCTCGATGGCCAGGAACACCACCTCATCGTCGCTGGCCCCGGCAAACCGCACTTCCTGCGTGCCATCGGGCAGGGTCTGCGGTGTCAGCGCCAGAACGCCCAGCCGCACCCAGGCCGGATCCATCGCCTCACCGAGCCAGGTGTCGTAGATCATCGCGACCTTAACGCCATGCCGCGCGGCCAGCGGTGCCGCCCAACCCGGCGGCGGGCCAGAGCGGCGGATGGCCAGCGCCTCGGCCGAGGCAAGCCCCCAGAGATCGAGCACATAGGTGGGGTTGCGCCAGACCACCCGGCCCAGATCATTCACCGCAACCGGCGCCTTCAGCACCTCCTGCGCGAATCGTGCCATTTGGCTGTGCTGAAGATGAATTGTGCGGGCCGCAAGCGGGCCATAATTTATGATCGTGCCGGAATAATAGAGCATGCCGGCGATCAATACGAGCACAGCACCCGCACGAGAACCAGAGCCGGCTGCACCGGGCCGGGCCATCAGCGGACCCACAAGCAAGATCGACAACCCGACCATCCAGCCCACCGCATAAACCTCATAGCGAAAAAGCTCGCCCACCCGGCCCATGATCAAATGCGCCAGGCCCACGGCGACAAGCGCGATCCAGATCCAGACCAGCGGGCGCCGGCGCAGCGGTGCGAGCGCAAGCCCGGCCAGGGTCCAAAGACAGGCCAGACCCAGCATCACCCCGCCGATCACATGCCCGACATTGTTCAGAAACAAGCGCAGGCGCAGGAAGAGCGGCCGGTCCTCGAACATGCCGCCGCCGCCGGCGAATTTCGTCTGCAGTGAATTGGGCACGGGATCGAGCCCCAGCGTGGTGAGAAACCAGCCGAACCCGGCCAGTGGCGCCAGGGCCGCGGCGCCGGCAAGAATTGCCATGGCAGGACGGCCGTTGAACAAGAGCACGGCGCAAGCCATGCCCGACACGCCGACATTCTCGACCCGCAGCATCGGGCCGATCACGATGCCGGCGATCAGAAGCCAGCTCAGCCGGTTTTCATGCAAAAACACCGCCAGCCCATAAAGCACCGCCATGGTCGCGGCGAGTTGCAGCGCATGTTCCATGCCGACAAAGCCGATGCCGCCGAGATGCAGCGCCAACGGCCCGAATGCGGCCAGCAGGATCGCCGTGAGTAGGGTGCGCGGGCCACGCGGCACCGCCCGGCCGACAAACGCCCCCCAGAGCGCCGAGGCGGCGGTCACACCGACAAGGTTCCACAGAACCGGCAGATAGCGTTGCAGATCGCTGCCCGCAAAAGGCGTGAGCAGCAGCGGATAGAGGAGCGAGGAGGCCGCCGATGACGGTTCATCCGGATTGACGCCATAGCCGCCACGGGCAATCTCGGCCGCCATCGCGAGGTGGATGTAGACGTCATCGAGAGGATACTCGAACACGCCGCCATTCAGCACAACCGCGATGGCCAAAAACACCGCCAGCGTCGCCAAGGCGGCCAGCAAAGTGGGATATGTCAGGTTTCGGATCACCTTTTATTCGAACTCCATGATCACGTCATCGACGGCCAGACTGTCGCCGGGACCGGCATTGACTTTGGCAACGACGCCTTTCTTTTCGGCGCGCAGGATGTTTTCCATCTTCATCGCCTCGACGGTGC
>JBCDDO010000223.1:0-5376 GCA_039180245.1 Pseudomonadota bacterium
CAGATGCAGCACATTGCCGGCAAGGTCATGGTCGCCCCAGGAGATGTAGATCTTCTGGCCCGAGACCTTGTAGCTGCCATCGCCGACCGGCTCGGCCTTGCTGCGCAGGGCGCCGACATCCGAGCCCGCCTGCGGTTCGGTCAGGTTCATGGTGCCGGTCCATTCGCCGGAGACCAGCTTGGGCAGCCAGTTTTCCCGCACCCAGTCCGGCGCATGATGCTCCAGCGCCTCGATCTGGCCTTGGCTTAAGAGCGGGCAGAGCGAGAGCGACAGGCAGGCCGAGGCAAACATCTCGCCCACTGCCGAGCCCAGCGTCTGGGGCAGGTCCATCCCGCCATTCGCCGCGCCCGCGCAGATCCCCACCCAGCCGCCTTCGGCGATGGCCGCATATCCCTCGGCATAACCGGGCGCGCTGCGCACGACGCCGTTTTCGAGCCGTGCGGGGTGCAGATCGCCAGGGCGCTGCAGGGGGGCAAGTATATCGGCGGCGATCCGGCCGGCCTCGCCCAGCACCGCCTCGACCGTCTCCGGCGTGGCCTCGGCAAAGCGCGGCGTGTGGGCCAGGCGTTCGGCACCGATCACGGCCATCGACCGGCGGAACGCATCGAGAGGCGAGCGGTAGCTCATCTGTCCAACCTCCTTGCCCGGGCGGCGTCGGCATGGTCCCCTATGCGGGCGCGGTGGCGCGCTGCGCTGTTGACCTGCGACACAGGCGATACGATGTGAAGCGGTGCGAGACTAGGACGGCACGGGCCGAGGAACAAGATGAACGCGACGTCACGCCCCCTGGCCGATGGCCGCCTCGATCCCGCGTCGATGACTGCGACAAAGCGGCTGGCGGCGGATGGGCGGGGCCTTGCCGAGGCGGCAGCAGTGCTGCGCGCCGGGGCGCTGGTGGCCTTCCCGACCGAAACCGTCTATGGGCTGGGCGCGGATGCCCTGTCCGAGCGTGCGGTCGCTGCGCTTTTTGCGGCCAAAGGGCGGCCCGATTACAACCCGTTGATTGTGCATGTGCCGGATCTGGCGGCGGCCGAGGCGCTGGCCGAGATGTCGCCGCTGGCCCGCTGTCTTGCCGCACGGTTTTGGCCCGGCGCGCTGACCCTGGTTTTGCCGCGCCGCGCGCAGGCGGGGGTCGCGGCGCGGGCGACGGCCGGGCTGCCCACCCTGGCGCTGCGCGTGCCGGCCCATCCGGTGGCCCTGGCGCTGTTGCGCGCGGTTGAGCGGCCCATCGCGGCGCCCTCGGCAAACCCATCGGGCCGGATCAGCCCGACCACGGCCGAGCATGTGCTGGACGGGCTGTCGGGCCGCATCGCCGCGGTGGTCGATGGCGGTGCCTGCCCTGTCGGGATCGAATCGACCGTGCTCTCGGTCATCGGCGATGAATTGAGCCTGCTGCGTCCGGGCGGGACATCGCGTGAGGCGATTGCCGCGGCGCTCAGCGAGGTCGGGGCCGCGCCGCTGCTGTCGCCGAGCGCTGGGGTGTCGCAGGTGCCAGGCTCGGTGGCGGGCAGCGCGCCCTCTCCCGCCCCGGCCCCTGCAGCGCCCGGTATGCTGGCTTCGCATTACGCGCCCCGCGCCGCGCTGCGGCTGAACGCGCAGGCGCCGGCAGAAGGCGAGGCCTGGCTGGGATTTGGCCCCGATCCGGTGCTTTCGGCGCAAACGCCGCGCCGCAACCTGTCGCCGGCAGGTGATCTGGACGCGGCGGCGGCCGCGCTCTTTGCGCATCTGCACGCGCTCGATGCCGCCCTGGCGGGAGCCGGGACCATTGCAGTCGCCCCGATCCCCGATCAGGGCCTTGGGCGTGCGATCAACGACCGGCTGGCGCGGGCCGCCGCCCCGCGGCCGATCACGGACAGGCCCGGTGCAGCGGGCTGAGCACCTTCCCGCCCTGAGGCCGGCCGATGGCGCGTTCCTCGACCGTCTGGCGGCAGGGCTGGGCAGCGCCATCCTGCGCCCCGTGGGCCCGGGCGATCTGGAGGAGCCGCGCGGGCGCATGACCGGACAGGCCGGCGGCGTCGCGCTGCCCCGTTCGACAGCCGATGTGGCCGCGATCATGCGCGCCTGCGCAGCAGCCCGGGTCGGCATCGTGCCCCTGGGCGGGGGCACGGGGCTGGTCGGCGGCCAGGTGAAACCCGACGGCCCGGCCCCGCTGCTGCTGTCGCTTGAGCGAATGGCGGCGATCCGCGCCGTGCTGCCCGACGAAGACGCGCTGATTGCCGAAGCCGGCGCCACGCTCGCTGCGGTGCAGGCGGCGGCCGAGGCCGCGGGGCGGCTCTTTCCGCTGTCGCTCGCCTCGGAAGGGAGCTGCCGCATCGGCGGCAATCTGGCGACCAATGCCGGCGGCACGCAGGTGCTGCGCTATGGCAATGCCCGCGATCTCTGTTTGGGGCTGGAGGCGGTGCTGGCCGACGGGTCGGTGCTGAGCGGTCTGAAGACCCTGCGCAAGGACAATACCGGCTATGATCTGCGCCATTTGCTGATCGGCTCGGAAGGCACGCTGGGCATCATCACCGCGGCCAGCCTGCGGCTGTTCGCCTGGCCCCACGGGCGCGCGACCGCCTGGCTGGAAACCCCGGACCCCGACGCGGCCCTGGCCCTCTTCCGGCAGATGCGCGACGGGCTTGGCGAGGAGATCACCGGGTTTGAGCTGATGCATCGCAGCGGGTTGGAGTTTCTGGCCCAGCACTTTCCGCAGATCGAGCCGCCCTGCCGCACCGGCGACTGGTTTGTGCTGATCGAGCTCTCGGGCAATCGGCACGCGGAGCCCGACCTCGCGCTGGAGCGCGAACTGACCCTGTCCATGGAGGCCGGGCTGGTCACCGATGGCGCGATCGCGCAATCCCAGGCCCAGCGCGCCGCATTCTGGGCGGTGCGCGAATCGATTCCGGAAGCGAACAGGCGGCGCGGGGCGATCGCCAGCCACGACATCTCTCTGCCCATCGGCCGCATTCCGGCCTTCATCGCCGCGGCCGGTGCTGCGTTGGCGCGGGCGGCCCCGGGGCTGGTCATCAATTGTTTCGGGCATCTGGGCGACGGCAATCTGCACTACAATCTGTTCCCGCCCGACGGCCTGTCGCGTGACGCGTTCGACAGCCAGCGGGCGACGCTGACCGACACGGTCCACGCCCTGGTCGATGCCGAGGGCGGATCGGTCAGCGCCGAGCATGGGATCGGCCGGTTCAAACGCGAGGATCTCATCCGGTTCGGCGACCCGGCCAAGCTCGCCGCCATGCGGGCGATCAAGTCGGCGCTTGATCCGCTGGGCATTCTCAATCCCGGGGCTGTGCTGGCACCCGAGGCGGTGCTCGATCCTGCCATGCCCTGAGCTGGACACCGATGGACGCGCCGAACGGCTTGAAAACACAAGAATTTCACGGTGAGGTTTCAAAACGAGCGAACGCGTTGGTGGGGTTTGTGGGGGCATCGGCGCACCGATCCGATCCGCAGCAACCTCGGGCAGAGCGGTGGAGCGGTCCGGCCGGGATTCGCAGGGCCGGGATTTGCAGGGCCGGGATTTGCAGGGCCGGGATTTGCAGGACCGGGATTTGCAGGACCGGGATTTGCAGGACCGGGATTTGCAGGACCGGGATTTGCAGGACGCTGTCCGCCCAGGCCGTGCTGCCAGAGCGCCGGCGCGTAAAGCCGCGATGCGCGAGGGGCGCGCATGCAGGCATGGGTGCAGTTGGAATCGTCGCGCCCTCTGCTCGGTGTATGGCCAGAGCAGAGGGCGCAGGGATCGGACGATGAAAGCCGATCTGCAAGCAGCATTCCGACAAAGCCGGAATGCGTCTTGGATAAATCGCTCTTGGTTGCCAGAAGTTTACTCTATGCCCGAAAATCATCGCTGACCTGTCGTGCCAGATGCCCACCCGCTTTGCCCCTGTCCTGCACATCCATGCCGGCCTGCCAAAGACCGGCACATCGGCCATCCAAAAGGTGCTGCGCGACAATCGCGGCGCGCTGCTGGCGCAGGGCATTTTGGTGCCGCGCACCGGTCAGCGCGAGGACGGGCCGCATCACACGCTGCTTGCCGCGCTTGCCGGGGTGGCGGCGCCGGGACGCCGCCTGGCCTTGCAGCGCCTGCGCGACGAGATCGCGGCCGCGCGGCCGCATGCGGTGCTGATCAGCTCGGAGCTGTTCATCCCCTTGCTGCGCAGCCTTCTTTTGGGACCTGCGTTGCGCGCGCTTTCCCGCGACGGGATGGGCCTGCGGCTGCATCTCTGTCTCCGCCCGCAGGCGGATCTGTTGAACTCGGCCTATCCGCAACTGCTCCAATCCACGCTTCTGCCGCTGCCGTTTTCGCGGATGCTGACGCTCCGACGGCGTCTTGGCGATTTCGAGCGCAGCGTCGCGCGGCTTGAGCGGGTTGCGCCGGTTGCCCTGCATGCCTACACGCCCGCCAGGTCGGACAGCGCGCCCTGGCATCCGTTGCTTTTGGCCGCTGGTCTGGACAGCGCATCGCTGGCCGCGCTTTCCCAGCCGGGGGAGGTCAATCCAAGCCTGGGTCCACGGGCGACGCTCTTTCATCTGGAAACCGCCCAGCGCCTTGCGCGCACCGCCCCGCCCAGGCGGCTGAGCCAGCGGCTGGCAGCGCGCGCGGCGCTGCTTGCGCTCAGTGCGGGCTTGGAGCCTGAACCAACCCCGTTCATCGGGCTCGACGCGGCGGGTGCCGAGCGGCTTTGGACGGAGTTTGCGGCCGGCAATGCACGCCTGGCCGCGCGGTTTTGGGAGATGTCCTGGGACGCGACCTTTGCGGCGGAAAAAGAGCAGATCTGGCGCCCGAACGCCTGCGCGCGCGCCGATCTTTCGGCCGGCGACGCGGCGTTTCTGACCGAGACGGTTGCGCATGCGGCGGGTTTGGCGGCGGCGGCCGCCAGGGCGGCACCCGCGGCCAAGCGGATGCAGCGCCGGCTGGCCGATACTGCCGCCGATTGGGCGCTGCGCCGGGTCTTGCGCGTCTAGGCCCGGCGCGTATCGGCACGAAAGCGGTGGCCCGCCGGCGGTTACGCGGGGGGTGGGGGGTGGCCCGGAACGGGCCTGGCCCGGGCGGGCTAGCGCGACCGGGTGATGGTGAAATGGGCCAGGCGCCGCAGCGGGTCGGCCGGCGGTCCGAACGCCTCAAGCCGCGACAACGCCTCCTCAACGCATAACCCGGCCTTTGCGCGCGCCCCGTCCAGGCCCAGAAGCGAGACAAAGGTCGCTTTGCCGGCGGTCTCATCCTTGCGCAGACGCTTGCCCGCTTCGGACGCGTCGCCGGTCACATCCAGGATGTCGTCATGGATCTGGAACGCGAGACCCAGCGCCTGCGCATAGCCGATCTGTTCCGCCCGCGCCCGGGCGCCGGCCGCGCCCAGGATTGCGCCGGCCTCGGCCGCA
>JBCDDO010000224.1:0-5349 GCA_039180245.1 Pseudomonadota bacterium
GCCGCTGCGCCTGGTCGTGTGACCACGGCATCGCTCGAACCGGTGCCATGGGAGGCCGGCCTTCCCGGCGCACCGATCGGGTTGGATGCGCTTCTGGCCGGTCTTGTGCGCCCCGATCCCGACGCGCTTGGCGAGGCTGCCGCGCTTCTTGTCGAAACCCTGGCAATGGCGCTGGGCGCTGCAATCATCGCTCTGGTCCTGGCGGGCTGCGTCACCGCCGTGCTGCGCAGCCGATCGCTGCCGATCCTGCTGATCAAGATTCTGCGCGCCGCCCTGGTGATGCTGGGCAGCCTGCCCTGCCTGGCACTGGCAGCGCTGTTGGTGCTCGCGATCGGGCCGGGCTATTCCGCCGGGCTGAGCGCGATTGCGCTGAGCGGCGTGCCGTTTCTTGCTTTGCGGTTCGCGGCGACCTTTTCGGGCGCCGATGCCACGCTTGCCACTGCGCTCGACAGCGCCGGTGCGGCACGGGTGCAGCGGCTGCGGTTCGGCCTGTGGCCGCAGATCGCGCCGGAGCTCGGCGCCACCTGCGGCGAATGGCTCAACCGGGCGGTCTCTCAGGCGGTTCTGGTCGGCATTGTCGGGGCCGGCGGGCTTGGCGCGATGCTGTTCTCGGCCATCGGCACCGGTGCGCTTGGCACCGCCGCAACGGTGCTGATTTTGATCATGGTCACAACGCTTGTCCTGGGTCTGGTGGCGACCGCGATGGGCTGGCCCGGCCCGTTCTGGGACCGAACTGCCGCGCCGCCCGCTACTCCGCCGCTGCCTGACCGCCGCCAGGACCCGCGGCGCCTGCGCCGATCACGCCGCGATTGATCTGATCCTGTTCGATCGATTCGAACAGCGCGCGGAAATTGCCCTCGCCAAAGCCGTCATCGCCCTTGCGCTGGATGAACTCAAAGAAGATCGGACCGATCACGGTCTTGGAGAAGATCTGCAACAGGATGCGGGTTTCGCCGCCGCCCAGAACCCCCTCGCCATCGATCAGAATGCCATGCTTGGCCATCTTTTCGATCGGCTCTTCATGCCCGGTCACCCGGCCATGGCTCATCTCATAATAGGTCATCGGCGGGGGCGGCATGAACTCCAATCCGCGGGCGTGGATGGCATCGGTCGCGGCGTAGATATCCTCGGTGGCCACGGCGATATGCTGGATGCCCTCTCCCTTGTACTCGGTCAGATATTCCTCGATCTGGCTGTTTTCGTCCTTGCTCTCGTTGATCGGGATGCGAATGCGGCCGCAGGGCGAGGTCAGGGCACGCGAGAAGAGCCCGGTCATCTTGCCTTCGATGTCGAAGAACTTGATCTCCTTAAAGTTGAAGATATCAGCGTAAAACCCGAACCAGACATCCATATTCCCGCGGCGGACATTATGGGTGAGGTGGTCGAGATAGTAGAACCCGACCCCGGCCGGTTTGGGATCCTGGCCTTCAAGCCAGTCATATTCGGCCGTATAGGGCGCGCCCTTCGCGCCATAGGTCTCCACAAAATAGATCAGGCTGCCGCCGATGCCCTGGATGGTGGGCACATCGAGCACCTTGTTGTCGCCCTCATAGGGACGCGCACCCTTGGCCACCGCATGCGCGAATGCGTGCTGCGCGTCGACCACCCGCCATGCCATCGACGGGGCGCAGGGCCCGTGTTCGGCGGCAAAACGCGTCCCGAAACTGCCCGGTTCGGCGTTCAGCACATAGGTGATGTCGCCCTGCTGCCAAAGCGCGATGTTGCGGGTCTTGTGGGTTGCGGTCTTCACATAGCCCATCCGCGTGAACAGCGTCTCCAGCTCGGCCGGGTTGGGATGCGCGAATTCCACGAATTCAAACCCGTCCGTGCCGGCGGGATTGGCCTCAGAAATGGTTGCGGGCGGGGCGTTGTGCGGAAAGGGACCCATGCTGTTCCTCCTCTACGGTCGCATCGAAGATGACGCATGACCGCTGCGGATGGCACGCAATGATCCCGTGGATTGATGACCTGATGCGTGAATCTCGCGGTTTTGGCGCATTTTGTGCTAGAGTTCTGCATGAGCGCCGAACCACTCGACCGAATCGACGCGGCGATCCTGCGCCTGTTGCAGGGCGATGCGCGTCTGACCGCGCAGGAGATCTCCGAGCGGGTGCATCTTTCGGCCAGCCAGGTTGCGCGGCGCAGGCAGCGCCTGGAACAGGCCGGTGTGATCCGCGGCTATCGCGCCGAGCTTGACGCGAGCCGTGTCGGCATTGGGGTCGAGGCCTTCATTCAGGTGGTCATGGCCACGCATGAGCGCGGGCAGGTGGGCGATTTCGTCGCCCGGATCCGCGCGGCAGAAGAGGTTGTCGCCTCCTGGACGCTGACCGGCGCGTCGGACTATCTGCTGCAGGTCATGTGCGTCGATCTCGCGGCCCTGAACCGGCTGGTTCAGGATGTGATCCTGCCCCACAAGGCGGTGAGCCGGGTGCAAAGCCAGATTGTGATGGAGCGGCTGAAAACCGGCGCGCCAATGCCGCTGCGGTGACGGCGCTGGTCTTGGCCCGTGCTTGCAAAAGCGCGCGGAAAGCACGAGCAGAAGTCGCCAGGATCAACGCAGCAGCACGGCCAGCCCCGCCAACAGCACCGCCAGCAGGGCAAGCCCCCGCCCCGACAGACGGAGCGCGCGGTCCAAATCGGCCGCGCCGGGATCGGGCGCGCCTTCATTCACCCAGGGCTCGTCGCGAATGCCCTCGCCATAGCTGCGCGGCCCGGAGAGGCGCACGCCCAGGGCTGCGGCCATCGCCGCCTCGGGCCAGCCGGCATTGGGCGAGCGGTGATGGCGGGCATCGCGCAGCATCAGCGCGAAAGCCGCGCGCGGCCGCGGCGCCAAGCCGGCATAGACCAGCGCCGTCAGCCGGGCCGGCAGCAGATTGACCGCATCATCAAGGCGCGCGGCCAGACGGCCGAAGGCGTGATAGCGCGGCGAGCGATGCCCGATCATGCTGTCCAGCGTGTTGATCGCTTTGTAGGCGGCAATTCCCGGCAGACCCAGGAAAGTGCCCCAAAAGAGCGGGGCCACCACCCCGTCTGAGGCGTTTTCAGCCAGGCTTTCGGTGGCCGCCCGCGCCACCCCGGCCGTGTCGAGCCGGGCGGTTTCGCGCCCCACGATCATCGAGACCGCCTGGCGCGCGGCAGTGAGATCGTCGCCGGCCAACGGGGCCTCAACCGCGCGCACATGCTGGGCCATGCTGCGGGCGGCAAGCAGCGGCCAGGCCAGCACGCCGGTGACAAGGATGAACGCCCAGCCTGGCGGCACGGTCAGCGCAACAGCCAGCGCCGGCAGGGTCGCGGCAAGGATCGCCACAGCCGAGGCAAGACCGCCCAGCGCGATGCGCATGGCCGGTGCAAAATGCGCCTTGTTCCAGCGCGCCTCCAATCGGTCGATCAGCCAGCCCAGCCAGATCACCGGATGACCGACGCGCCGCAGCCAGGCCTGCGGCCAGCCCAGCGCCAGATCGAGGCTCAGGGCGATCAGCATCGCAGCGGCCATATCGCCCGGCCAGTGGACCGACATGGTCTTGATCAGCCCTCGTCGGCCAGGGGCGGGATGCGGGCGACGAAATGCCCCTTCACGCCGGACGGCCAGGTGCGAAACGGCACCTGCCCCGATGCGCTTTCGGCGTGCAGCGCTGCATAGCCGACCAGGGCTGCGGCATCCTCGGCATCGCCCTCGAACCGACCCAGCACATAGGCAAGCTTGCCATGCGCCGAAATCGCGACATTGCAGCCATGGCTGCAGCCCATCAAACAGGCCACGCCGCGCACGGAAATGCCAGGCGGCGCTGCGTCCGCGACATGACCCAGGAACGCTTCGCCACAGGGCGGACCCTCGGCCGCCTCGCGCAACGCCGGACGGCGGCAGGTTGTGCACACGGTGATTGTGGTCATGGTCTGGCCCTGCAAAGCTTCCCGTCGGGCGCACTGCATGGCAGGTTGCGCGACGCTGGGCAATGGCTGGTGAGGACGGGCAATGGCGCGGATCATTCTGGTGACCGGGGGGGCGCGGTCCGGCAAGAGCGCCTATGCCGAGGCGCGGACCGACGCGTTTGGGGCGGATCGGGTCTATCTGGCCACGGCCGAGGCCGGAGATGCCGAGATGGCCGAGCGGATCGCCGCGCATATCGCCCGTCGCGGCCCGGGCTGGCGCACGGTCGAAGAGCCGATGGACCTGGCCGCGGCCCTCAAGCAAAGCGATGGCGCACCGCGGCTGGTCGATTGCCTCACGCTGTGGCTGAGCAACCTGATGCTCGCCGACATGAACTGGCTGGCCGCCTTGCATGACCTTCTGCGAACACTCGCCAGCCAACGCGCCCCTGTGGTGCTGGTGACCAATGAGGTGGGCGCCGGCATCGTTCCGGAGAACGCGCTGGCCCGCGCCTTTCGCGATGCGGCGGGTCAGGTCAACCGGGCCGTGGCCGAGATTGCCGATGAGGTGGTGCTGGTCACCGCCGGCCAGCCCTTGCCGCTGAAGCATCGCAGCACGCGCCGCACAGCGCTGGGCCAGCCGATTGGCGATCCCGTCACGGGCTGGACAGCACCGCCCGCGCCGCCGCGCCAGCCGATGGACGGGCGCTTTGTGCGGCTGGACCCGCTTTGCGCCGACACCCATGCGGCGGATCTCTTCGAGGCCTTTGCCGCCGATCGCGACGGGCGCGGCTGGACCTATCTGCCCTATGGGCCCTTTGCCGAGATCACCGGGTTCCGTGACTGGATCGACCAGACCGCCTCCGGCGACGACCCGCTCTTCTTTGCGCTGATCGAGAAATCGACCGGCCGCGCATTGGGTGTGGCCAGCTATCTGCGCATCGCGCCTGCCGCCGGCTCGGTCGAGGTCGGCCATATCCATTTTGCCCCGGCCTTGCAGCGCAGCCCGCTGGCCACCGATGCGATGCATGTGATGATGGCGCAGGCTTTCGGGCTGGGCTATCGGCGGTATGAGTGGAAATGCGATGCGCTCAACGCCGCCTCGCGGCAGGCGGCCACACGGCTGGGCTTTGCCTTTGAGGGCGTGTTTCGACAGGCCGCAATCGTGAAGGGGCGCAATCGCGACACCGCATGGTACGCGGTGCTCGACCGCGACTGGCCGGCCCTGGACCGCGCGTTCACAGCCTGGCTCGACGGTGTTGAGCAAAGCCCGGAGCGACGCCAAACCGCGCCATTGGCAGAGCTGATCGCACAGGAACGCGCCGCCCCCTTGGGATGAGACGGACCGCGCCGACATTGCGCAGACACTGGGCCGACACTGGGCCGACACAGGGCCCACACAGGGCCCACACTGGGCCGACATCGCCCCGGAACCACGCGACAAAAATCGGTGATGCGCCCGGCCAGGCCGGTCGGGCCGAC
>JBCDDO010000225.1:0-5333 GCA_039180245.1 Pseudomonadota bacterium
CGCCAGCAGCCCCGCCAGCCCGGCCGCAATCGCCTGGGCGGCGCCGAAAACGCCCATGCGCGTGCCGGCCGCACCCTGCCGCGCCGCGGCCAGCCGCATCATCGACCCGATGGCCCCCACCACGAAGAGCCCGTTGCCAAAGCCCAACAGCGCGGTGAAGGGCACCAGGGCCAGCCCGAGCCCGAGCCCCACAAGGGCGGCCGCCGAAACACAACAGCCAACCATCGCCCACAGGCGCAGCGAGCCGATCCGGGCCGAGGCGAGGGCGCCGGCGGCGAGCATCCCGATCAGCGCCGCACCGTCCTTGCCGCCGCTGAGCTTGGTCGAATCCTCCGGCGCGAACCCGTGGACATGGCCGGCAAAGGGCTCCAGCACCAGCTCGCTGAGGTAAAAGGCAAAGATCGACAGAAAGACAAAGCCGGTGAAGGCGCGGGCCGACGGGTCCGCCCAGGTCGCGCGCAGCGCCGGGCCCAGCTGCGGCTCTGCCGGTGGCGGCACCTTGCCCAGCCGGGTCTCGACCCCCAGCGTGGCGATCCAGGCCACCAGCAGCGCCGCAAGGGCAACCGCCAGCACCACGGGCACAAGCCGCTCGGGCGCATAGGGCTCCAGCGCAATCCCGGTGCCAATCGACGCGACAATGGCCCCGAAGATGAGCGTGAGCCACGCAATCGTCGCGGCGGCGGGCTTTCGTGCATCCGGTGCCGCCGTTGCCAGCAGGGCCAGGAACGAGGTGCCCGCCGCCCCGATCCCCAGGCCGATCAACGCATAGGCGGCGATCCAGATCGCAAGTGCGGCACCCGTATGCGCGACATAGGCAATGGCAAACGCGGTCATGACCAAGCCGATCCCCACACAGGCGATGCCGCCCAGAATGAAGGGAGTGCGCCCGCCCCGCCGGTCCGACCGGTGCCCCCAGATCGGCCGGGTGATCTGCACCCCGTAATGGAGCGCCACCAGCAGACCCGGCAGCAGCGCAGGCCAAGCAAGCTCGACGGTCATCAGCCGGTTGAACAGGTTCACAGGCAGCGCCGCCAACCCGCCGATCGCCGCGTTGGCCAGGCAAAGCCGGGCAATGCCACCCCAGCCGAGCGTCATCCCGCGCCCCCCTCAATGCCGCGAAGTGCGACGGCCGCGACCATCATGCCGGCGACGTAAAGCATCACGCCGGTGCCATTGTACCAGGGCGCCCGTCCGCGTGGATCGCGCAGCAGAACCCGCATGGCCAGAACCTGCGCGGCCAGCGAGGCCGCAATGACGGCGGCAAAGATCGGACGCTCCCACAGGATCAACAGACCGATCACGCAGAGCTGCGGCAGCGCCATCACCCAGGCCGCCAGCCGCGCGGCGCGCTCCGGGCCCAGCGTGACCGGCAGCGAGTTCACACCGGTCTGCCGGTCGCCCTCCAGCGCCTTGAAATCGTTGAGGGTCATGATGCCATGCGCGCCAATTCCGTAGAGAAGCGCCACAGCCAGAATGTCCACCCGCGGCGCCGTGGCAGCCAGAACTGCGGCGCCGGTCAGCCAGGGCAGGGTTTCATAGGAAAGCCCCACAAGCCCGGGACCGAGCCAGCCCGAGCGCTTGAGCCGCACCGGTTCGGCCGAATAGGCCCAGGCCGCGGCCACCGCAAGCACGGTGGCCCCAAACCCCCAAGGCCCCAGCAGCCAGCCCAGAGCCAGCGCCAGCCCAGACATGGCGGCCGCGATCCACAGGCCCCAGCGCCCCGGGATCCGACCCGAGGGTATCGGCCGGTCCGGCTCGTTGATCGCATCGACATACCGGTCGCACCAATCATTGGCGGCCTGGCTCATCCCGCAGACCACCGGACCGGCGAGCACCACGCCGAGCGCGAGCAGCATCCACTGCCCGGAAAACCCGGCCCCAGACGACACCGCCCCGCAGGCAAAGGCCCACATCGGCGGGAACCAGGTGATCGGTTTGATCAGGCGCAGCGCCGCAGCGGGTTCGGGAAACCGGCGTTGCGCGGCCGGCGGCATCCGCTCCGATCCGAAAGACTGCATATCAGAACTGACAGACATAGTGTCAATTCAACATGACACTCTGGGTCAAGCAAGCGGAAACTCCGGGCACAAATCACAGCATCGCCCGATTCCGCAGAATGGAGGCGCGTTGTAGCAGATGGGACACGCATAGGTGGATTAGCTGTCGCAGTTGAGCAACCAAAACGCGCGGGCGATCAGTCCTCGGGACGGGCCGATAGCTTGCTGTCGGCCGGCAGTCCAGCCGCCGGCTCACGCTCCAGAATCCCGTATTTGCGCAGCTTGACATAGAGCGACTGGCGCGACAGCCCCAGCATCTCGGCCGCGGCCACGCGGTTGTTGTTGGTCAACTCGACCGCCGTCTCGATGCAAATGCGCTCCACGACATCGGTTGTCGCGGCGACAATCTCCTTGAGCGGCGCGGTGCCGACCAGATCCATGGCATTGCGCGCCTCATCGTCGCGCATCGGCATGCCGCCGCCATCGCGCAGCAATTCGCGCCCCGCCGCCATGCGCAGCACAAACCCAAAGCGGATGCCCGCCTCGCCCCCGATCCGGCAGGTCGACACATCGACCGGAAATTCCGAGCCAAATTGCGGTTTCAGCCGGGTTGCGTAGAGTTTCATCTGCCCAAACCGGGTCGCGTTTTCGAGCAACACCTTCAGATCGACGCCGCCCCGGCTGAGGAATTCACCCAGTGAACGGCCCTCTGCCTCACGCGCCGCGCTCAGGTCGCCCATGCTCAGAAACGCGTCATTGGAATGGTGGATCCGGCCAGATGCATCGGTGAATACAATCCCATCGGCCGCAGAATCGAAGAAGCCCGCAAGCGAGCTTGCCAGATCCTCATGCGCCATGGCGGTGCCATCCTCGGCGTCGATCCGACACAAGATCAGGGTCTCGCCGGCCGCGCGGAACTGGCGCGGATGCACCGCGACGGTGCGGCTGGTGCGCGGCACCGACAGCGTCAGCCGGGGGCGGCCAGTGCCGATCGCATTGGCCAAAAGCTCCATCAGATCGCCGCGTCGGCCGGTGTCGAAAAGGGCTGTGAAACTGGCACCGGCCAGCGCTTCAGAGCTGATGCCGAGGATCTGTGCAGCTTCCGCATTGCAATCCTCGATGCGCGCCGAACGGCCATTGATCAGGATCAGCGCGTCGCGGCTTGCCTCCAGCAACACCCTGTAGCGCGTGTCGAATTCCCGGTATTTCTCGTAATCGCGCTCCAACGCGAGCTGGGTGCGCACAAGCTGCTCCTGCACCTCGGCAATATGGCGCATGTCGCGTCCGGTCAGCAGCAAGGACCCGTCGCTGCTGGCGCGATGGATCATGTAGCGGATCGGAAATTCCCAATTTGCGTTGTCGACATGGTTGAGCTCGACGGCTGGGATCATATCGACCTTGCCGCTTGCCAGTTCGGCCAGGCGCGCCTCGAACTTCTCCAGACTTTCCTCGGCCAAGAAATCGCGGATGTTGCGGGCGCGCCAATGGTCCAGACATCCCAGGGCCCGGTTTTCCGGGCTCACCTCAATCGCTGCGATGACGCCCTGATCGTCGATCAGCAGCGTGATATCGGCAAATGTGGTGAGAATTCGACCGAATTGTTCGACATTTACCCGGGGAAGGCCGCCCGATCCGTGGAACTGCGTCTCCCGCCCCGCCAAATTGTCCTCCGGTCAGCTGCGATTTGTCAGAATTCCCGACGGCTCATCGAGCGCCGCAGCTTTTGAAGGTGGTGCGAGTTGACAAAAGTCCAGCGCTTCACGGGGATGTATGGTGACCAAATCGGCTCCGGTCAATGCTTTGAGCTCTTTCTCTTGCATCACGACATTGCCGCCGATCACGACGGGGGCCGGAAAAGCAGAGTGGGTTTGCACCCCATCGACGAGCCGTGCGACCCCTTCTATTCCGCGCCTGTTGCTGCAGGATATGCCGATCATCGAGAAGCGGCTTTCGGCCACCTGGTCGCAGATCTCATCCTTGGTCAGCCCGATGGCCATCTGCACCCAAAGTCCGTAGCGGCGGAACTGGCTGGCGGCCAGAAACGGGCCCAGCGTGTGCTTTTCGAAATCGGGCACGATCATCAGCACGCTGCGTCCCAGCGGGACCAATGCACCGGGCTTCTCATATGGGTTGCCAAAGGCGCGCACCACCTCCTGCAGCCTGGCGGCACCGACGCTGACCTCGGCAAAGCCCAAGGTGTCATCGACCCAATGCTCGCCAAGCCGGCGGGCGGCATAGGGCACGAAGCGCTCAAGGATCTCCTCGGTGGTCACCCCCGCCGCCACCATCCCGCCGATCACATCATAGCGCCGTCGATCGTCGGGATGGATCAGCGCCTCGCAAAACTCCGCAAGGCTGCGTTCCTGAAGATCGTCCAGGCTGGATTTCGCTTCGGAGGCAAGCACGGAGAGAACATGGGCGGCCAGCTGGCGAACATCATTGCGCTCCAGCGAAGACCGTCGTCCGAGTGGCAGAGGGTCGTCAGACATCTTCGCGCACTCCAGCTTTTGCGTCGCAGAGGAGCGGCTTGCGCGCCCATGGATATACGATCGCATACTGCAACCGTTAGGAGAGTCGTCGGGCATGTCAAAGCGATGCCTCGGCCGGCGCGACAGGCATTCCGGCAGGTGGCCCGCGCAGCCAGTCCGCGGAAGCAATCGATCAAATTCCGCGACCAGGTGTCAAAAGGCTTGTGTGTAAATAGAAGTTGACACTTTTTGGCTTGGACCGTTACGTTTTTCCGAAATCAGGGGGAGGAGTCCTGGATGCCGCGCAAGCCGGCACGAGCTCAAAACAGCGGCAGCCTGTACACGGCGGATCAAAAGGCACGACGCGATGCCACGGTCTGGACACGTGTGCAGGCGATCCTTGCGCCGCTGCAATTCGCAGTCTTCCTGATCTCCTTGGGATTGGTGCTGCGCTACCTGGTCACTGGCGCGGGCTATGACGCTGCCACAGCCTCGATCATTGTGAAGACGGGGCTGCTCTACACGATCATGGTCACTGGCGCGATTTGGGAAAAAGTCGTTTTCGGGCAGTATCTTCTGGCACCGGCCTTCTTTTGGGAGGATGTGATCAGCTTCGGCGTGATTGCGCTGCACACCGCCTATCTGGTCGCATTGTTGGCAGAGCTCGGCGGGCCGGGCCTGCTGATGGGCATCGCGCTCGTCGCCTATGCCGCCTACGCAGTGAACGCGACGCAGTTTCTGCTCAAGCTGCGGGCGGCGCGCCGGCAGTCGATGCATGAGTCGCAGCAGCGGACCCCGTCGCGACTGCCGCAAGCGCCCCCGCCATCGGGCGCCCGGTCGGCAAGCGGCGTGTCGCCAAGCGCACCGC
>JBCDDO010000226.1:0-5329 GCA_039180245.1 Pseudomonadota bacterium
CGGCGAGCCGGCGCATATAGCGCGTCATCTCCGCCTCGGCCCGGTTCATGTGAAACACCGGATGGGTGAGATAGGGGCTTTGGCGCAACAGCCGCTCGGGCAGGCGCATTGGCGCGGGCGCAAGCGGACCGCTCCCACCAAAGGCCTCCAGCACCGCCGTCAGCGTCTCCTCGCGGGTGGCCTCGTCAAGGGCAATGCCGATCCGGTCCGCCCCCACGGCGCGCAGGTTGACGCCGCGTTGGCGTGCCGCCCCCAGCACCACACCCTGCAGCCCGCCCACCGCCACGGTGAAACTGTCAAAGAACTGGCCAGGATCGACGGTCAGACCCAGCCGCTCCAACCCCGCGGCAAGCCGGGCGGCTTTGTCATGCACCGCCTCGGCAATGGCGCGGATGCCTTTGGGCCCGTGAAAGACTGCATACATCGAGGCCATGACGGCCAGCAGCGCCTGGGCCGTGCACACGTTCGAGGTGGCTTTCTCGCGCCGGATATGCTGCTCGCGGGTTTGCAGGGCCAGCCGATAGGCCCGGTTGCCATGGCTGTCGACGCTGACCCCGACCAGCCGGCCCGGGATGGCGCGCTTATGGGTCTCGCTGGTGGCAAAATATGCTGCATGCGGCCCGCCGCAGCCCATCGGCACGCCAAAGCGCTGGGTCGAGCCGATCGCGATATCGGCCCCCATCTCGCCGGGGCATTTGACCAGCGCCAGCGCAAGAATATCCGCCGCCACGATCCCAAGCGCCCCTGCCGCGTGCAAAGCAGCCATTTGCGGTGCCAGGTCGCGCAGCGCGCCATGCGTGCCGGGATATTGAAAGATCGCGCCAAAGACCGTGTCGGCCTCCAGCGCCTCGACCGGGGCGATGGTGACCTCGATGCCCAGCGGCTCGGCACGGGTGCAGATCACGTCGATGGTCTGCGGATGACAGGCCTCATCCACGAAGAACCGGTGGGATTTCGACTTTGACACCCGATGCGCCATGGCCATGGCCTCAGCCGCCGCCGTGGCCTCATCCAGCAGCGAGGCATTGGCAATCGGCAGCCCGGTCAGATCGGCCACCATGGTCTGAAAGTTCAGCAGCGCCTCCAACCGGCCCTGGCTGATCTCCGGCTGATAGGGCGTGTAGGCGGTGTACCAGGCGGGGTTTTCCAGGATGTTGCGCTGGATCGCCGGCGGGGTGATCGTGCCGTGATACCCCTGGCCGATCAGGCTGACCATGCGCGCATTCATCGCCCCGGTTTCGCGCAGCCGGTGCAGCACCTCGCCTTCCGACAGGGCCGCCCCCCAGTCGAGCGGTTCTGCCGCCCGGATTGCCGCCGGCACGGTCTCGTCGATCAGCGCGTCGAGACTGTCTGCCCCGACCTCTGCAAGCATCGCGCGCATCTCCTCGGGCGAGGGGCCGATATGGCGGCGGTTCGCGAAATCGTAGGGATCGTACTGCGTCGGGGCGAAGGGCATGCGTTACTCCGTCAGCGCCTTATAGGCGGCCTCATCGAGATACTCGTCCAGATCGGCGAGGTTCGCTGGCTTGATGCGGACGAACCAGGCATCGCCATGCGGGTCTTCATTGACCAAGGACGGGTTGGCCACGATCGCCTCATTGACCTCGACAATCTCGCCGTCGCAGGGCGCCAGAATGTCCGATGCGGCCTTGACGGATTCGATGGTGGCGATCTGGTCGCCCTTGGTGACGGTTTTCTCGGCCTCCGGCAGCTCGACAAAGACAACGTCGCCAAGCTGTTCGGCGGCATGCTCGGTGATGCCCAGCGTGACGATGCCGCCATCGTCTTCAAGCCATTCATGTTCTTCGGTGTAGCGTATCATCGCGTGTCAATTCCGCTTGTAGCCTGCAGGGTGGAAGGGCAATGGCGCCACGGTGACCGGTTCCCTCCGGCCGCGCAACGCTGCAAAGAGCCGCGTGCCGGGCGCGGCCAGATCCTGGGGGACATAGCCCATGGCGATGGGCGCCCCGAGGCTGGGGCCAAACCCGCCGGAGGAGATGGCACCGATGGCTGCATCGGACGCCTCGTCAGCGGTTGCGAAAAGCGCCGCACCCCCGCGAATCGGCGCCCGGCCTCCGGGGCGCAGCCCAACCCGGCGTCGTGACGGGCCATCGGCCAGCTCGGCCAGGATCCGCTTGGCACCCGGAAATCCACCGGCCCGCGCACCGCCCCGCCGACGGAGTTTGGGCAGCGCCCAGGCCAGCCCGGCCTCGACCGGGCTGATCGTCTCGTCAAGCTCGGCGCCATAAAGGCACAGCCCGGCCTCCAGCCGCAGCGAATCGCGCGCGCCGAGCCCGGCGGGCGCGACCTCGGGCGCGTCCAGAAGCAGGCGCGCAAGCTCGGCCGCCTCGGCCGCGGGCACCGAGATCTCAAACCCGTCTTCGCCGGTATAGCCGGCCCGCGACAGGATGCAGGCCGTCCCGGCCAGCTGGATCTCGCGAACGTCGAGAAACCGCATTTGCGCGATCTCGGGCGCATGCCGGGCCAGGGCAGTTTCGGCCGCCGGCCCTTGAAGTGCGATCAAGGCGCGGTCCCGCAAAAGCTTGGCCTCGACGCCGTCCGATGCCCCCAGATGCGCCTGCAGATGCGCGAAATCCACCGCTTTCCGGGCGGCATTGACCACCAGCAGGAACCGGTCCGCCAAGCGGGCGATCATCAGATCGTCGATCACCCCGCCCTCAGGCGTGGTCAGCACCGCATAGCGCTGACGGCCCGGCGCAAGCCCCAAAAGATCGGTGGGCATCAGCGCCTCCAGCGCCGCGGCCGCATGCGCAGGCACCTCGATCTGACCCATATGCGAGACGTCGAAAAGTGCCGCCGCCTCACGACAGTGCAGATGCTCACGCAGCACGCCGGCCGGGTACTGAACCGGCAATGCGTAACCGGCAAACCCCACCATGCGCGCGTTCATCGCATCATGCAGGTCGGCAAGCGGTGTCCTTGCCAGTTCCGCATCGGCCATTGCCGCGCCCTTTCTTGCCAGTTTGAGGCCCAAGGCTAGCGATTCGCCCAGCGCGCCTCAACGGCAAAGGCGGATTTTGCTTCTCAGCCGCCCGCACCCGCGCTTAACTTGGCAGGCAAGCACTGTTCTGCGGCGGCCCACGGGGCGCAGCCCTCCGGCCGATGGGCCGTTCTCCCAAAAAAGGCGGAGGGCGACACGGGGAGGATTGTGCCATGCATCGCTGCATTGCCGTTATGGGCGCGTCGGGTGCCGGGAAGTCGACGCTTGTCGACGCGTTGTGCCGCATCGAGGGCGCGCCGCCGCCTGCCGCCGCAGCGGGGGAGACCCGGATCGCGCCATTCTCATTTCTGGGCGATGCGTGGAGCGCGATCGACTGCCCCGGCGCGATCGACTTTCTGCAGGCAAGCGTGGACGCGCTTTTGGCCGCCGATGCGGCGCTGATCTGCGTGCCGCCCGACCCCGAAGCCGCGGTGCTGACCGCGCCCTATCTGCGCGCGGTCGAGGATGCCGGCACCCCGGCATTCCTTTTCGTCACCCAAATGGATGCCCCGCTCGGTCGGGTGCGCGACATCGTTGCGGCGCTTCAGGACTATGCCCGGCATCCGCTGGTGCTGCGACAGGTGCCCATGCGTGAAGATGGGCGGGTGATCGGCGCGGTTGATCTGGTGTCCGAGCGGGCTTGGCGGTATCGCGCCGGCACCACCTCGACCTTGGTCAAGATCCCCGAGGAGCTTCAGGACCGCGAAAGCGAAGCCCGCGAGGCGCTCTTGGAAAACCTCTCGGATTTCGACGATTGGCTGATGGAAGAGATCATCGAGGATCATACGCCTGCACAGGCACCGGTCTATGAGATCTGTGCGCGGGTGCTGCGCGAAAACCGGCTGATCCCGGTTCTGATCGGGGCGGCGGCGCAACCGCATGGCGTGGTGCGTCTGATGAAAGCGCTGCGTCACGAGACGCCGGGACCCGATGCCTTGCATGCGCGGCTGCGCGACGCCGCCGGTTTGGCAGGCGCCGATCCCATTCTTGGCGCAGGCTTTCACGCCGTTCACCGCCGCCATGTCGGGCGGGTGCTGCACATGCGCAGCTTTTCAGACATGGTGAAGGCCTCGGCACGGCTGGGCGGCCAGCCGCTG
The DNA here is from genome assembly GCA_039180245.1 of Pseudomonadota bacterium. Classification (GTDB taxonomy): domain Bacteria; phylum Pseudomonadota; class Alphaproteobacteria; order Rhodobacterales; family Rhodobacteraceae; genus J013. The sequence goes on from JBCDDO010000226.1 coordinate 4,099, forward strand.
GGAAGCCTGGTCTCGCTGGGTGGTGCGGGTGCGGGCAAGGGCGATCCTGGCGCCGGCGCACTGATCAGGGCGGTCAAGTCGGACCATCTGGCCAGCGGCGCGCTCTACACCGCCGGCGATCAGCATGACGCACCCGGCTGGCTTGATCGCGGCAAAGCCCAGTTCTCCCGCATTCTCCGCCCGGTTCACGAAAAGGATGATGCCAAGCTTTCGACCATGCTGACGCGGCTTTGTGCCGATGATCGCGCCATCTCCGTCGACCAGGACCCGCAAACCGGGGCTTTGCGCGTTGCCACGCCTGGGCCCCTCTACCTTAAGGCGGTGTCGGACACGCTTGCGGGCACTTTCGGCATCTCGGTCGATGCCGAGGCCGTGCCGCCGGTTTATTGCGAGGCCATCACCCGCAGCGCCGAGATCCACCACCGGCATCGCAAACAGACCGGCGGCGCCGGGCAGTTTGCCGATGTCAAAATCGCTGTTGCGCCAGCCCCGCGCGGCGCAGGCTTCGGCTTTGCCGAAACCGTCAAGGGTGGGGCGGTTCCGCGCCGCTACATCCCGGCGGTCGAAGCCGGCGCGCGCGACGCCCTGGCCCAAGGCCCCTTGGGCTTTCCAGTGATCGATCTGGAGGTGACGCTGACCGATGGGCAACACCATAATGTCGACAGCTCGGACCTTGCCTTTCGCATCGCAGCACGCGCGGCCGTGGCACAGGCCATGCAAAAGGCGGCCCCCGTGCTGCTGCAACCGATCCATCTGGTGCGCTTTCAGGTGCCTTCGATTTTCACCGGGGCATTGGTGCCGGTGATCTCGTCGCTCAAAGGTCAGGTGCTTGGCTTTGATCGCGACGAGACGGCACGGGGCTGGGATGTGTTCCGGGCCTTGCTGCCGGGCACGGCATTGGACGATCTGACCGGTCAGATACGGGCCGCAACCCAGGGTGTGGGCCGGTTTGAGGCAAGTCTCGACCATTTCGAGGAGTTTTACGGGCGCGAGGCCGACCGCATCTCTGCACAAAAGTTGACCGCCCAGCGTCTGACCGCCTGACGGCGCCGTATCGGACCGCCTGCACCGGTTCGCGCACGGCACGGCCACTGACCTGGGCCGTGCCGGCGATCCAATGGCCGGCGCCGAACGCCGCGACCCGAGCGGCGGTGCGGGGCGGTTCGCGGCGTGCTCGAACGGCTTGCCCCAGGCAAATTGGCTTGTGTGACCAAGTTCACAGACGGGCGCC
>JBCDDO010000227.1:0-5328 GCA_039180245.1 Pseudomonadota bacterium
GGCATTTTGGCGTTTGGCCGCGCGGTGCACCGGTGGTTGTCGGATCGGTGCGGCGGCGTGGGCGCGCGGGCTGTCAGGCCCTTTGGGTCACGCTGGTCGTGCCGCAGAGAGGTTGTGAGACCGTGGCATGTGGGTCTTGCCGCTGCCGCGATAGTCGCCGGCATCGAACCCCGTTGGGATGGCCGTCCGAGATCCAAAATCCCCGATCTCAAAAGCCGCAGCCAGGACTTTAAGTTCTTCAAAGGCGCAAGGTCGGAAACTGGTTGGGCCTGTCTCGCTCTTTCCCGCCTGTGCGCCCGTTGGGGCCGGATCCAAGCTCACCCATCGGCTGCCGGACCACCGGCACGCGCCAGCAGCCAACGGCGCGCGGCGGCGTCGGGCGTGAGCGCCGCGGCATGCCGGGCGGCGGCACTGGCATCGCTGCTGCGGCCGAGCTGTCGGAGCGCCTCGGCGCGGACCGCCCACCAGGGCTGATAGTCGCGCGCGGCGTCCGCAGCCGCCTCGAGCCGCGCCAGCGCTTCGGCGGGCGCACCCTGCCGGAGGGTCACGGCGGCCTCGCCGCAGAGCGTGGCCATGGTCGGCGCCACCCGCCACAAGAGGCGGTACAGCCCGCTCAGCGCCGCCCAATCGGTCCGACCCGTCCGCGCACGGTCGGCATGGACGGCCTGGATGGCGGCCTCGAGCTGGAACCGCCCCGGCTGTCGCAACACCGCGGCGCGGGCCAGATCGCGCTCGGCCTGGGCGATCATCGCGCCATCCCAGAGCGCGGTCTCCTGCTCGTCGAGCGGCACAAAGCCGCCCTGCGCATCGCGGCGCGCGGCGCGGCGCGCATAGGCAAACCGCATCAGCGCCGGCAGGCCCTGCGCTTCGGCGGCATTGGGCATGCAGCGGGCGACGAGATCGCCCAGCCACAGCGCCTCCTGCGCCAGCTCGCGGCGGCCATCCGGATCGTCCCAGGCCAGGCCAAAGGCCACATAAATCGCGTCGAGCACCGGGTCGAGCCGGTCGGCGACATCGCTGTCCGATGGCAGCGCGAAGGGAATGCCGGCGGCACGGATCTTGGCCTTTGCGCGGCTCAATCGCTGCCCCATGGTGGCCGGGGCGATCAGGCAGGCCCGCGCGATGGCCGCCGCATCAAAGCCCAACACGCATTGCAGCATCAGCGGCATATGCATGCGCGGGTCGATGGCCGGATGCGCCACGGCAAACATCAGCTTCAGACGCTCATCGGGCAGGCTGTCGCTCGGCGCCTCCGGGGTGTCGGGGTCGGGCAGTGCCATGCGCTCCTCGCTCAGCAGCTCCAGCGCCGGTGCCGCACGGGCCGCAACCGCCTGGTGCCGTGCAGCCCCGATCAGCCGCCGCCTTGCGGCAACGGCCAGCCAGCCTTCGGGGTTTTGCGGAACCCCGCGGCTGGGCCAGGTGGCAAGCGCGGCGGCGAAGGCATCGGCCAGCGCATCCTCGGCGGCCGAGAGATCGCGGGTGCGCGCCGCAAGCCAGGCCAGCAGCCGGCCGTAAGAGCGGCGCGCGGCGGTTTCGGCCGCCGCCTGTGCCGCCCGTTGACCCGCGTCAGCGAGGTGGGGCGGGGCGAGGCGGGGCGGGGCAGCCGCCCCGGCCGGGGCAGTGGCATCGGCATTTGCGCAGGTTTCGGCATCGGCATCGGCGCCCGTGCCTGGCGCAGCGCCGTTGGAATGCAGACGGGTGGTGCGGCCCTGACCGCGTCGGTCTCGGCCAGGGCTGCCAATGTCCGACATCGCCCGGATCAGCCCATATTGAGCACAGGGCGCACCTCGACCGAGCCGGTCTTGGCGCAGGGCGCCTTGCCGGCCCATTTCAGCGCCGCGTCAAGATCCTCGACATCGATGACGACAAAGCCGCCAAGCATTTCCTTGGCCTCGGGCGCCGGCCCGTCCTGGATTTGAAGCTGGCCGTTGCGCAGCCGCAGCGTGGTGCCGGTTTCGGGCCCCTCCAGCGCATTGCCGCGCTCGATCAGGCTGCCCATCTCGTCCATATAGCTGCGCCAGGCGCTCCAATACGCCTCGGACCCCGCATTGCCGCGGGCCTCGAACTGGTCGCCGGTTTCATTGAAGACGAGGATATAGTGCATGTCGGTCTCCCTCCATCGCGGTTTGACCCGCGCGTCACAGCCTAGCATGTGCAGGGCTTGTCAGGGAGAGGTGCGGCCCCGGGGGATTTCGACCGGGGCGTCGCATTTTTTTGATCGTCTGCGCCGGTGCGGGCAGACCTGTCAGCGGGAATTGCCGCGCGGATCGCGCAGGATCGCCACCTCGCTGGTGGCATAGACCATGGTCTTGCCGTCATTGGACAGGCCCAGCGGCTCATCGCCGGTCAGCCCGAGGGGCAAGGTTGCGTCGCGCATGTCGTCCAGAGGCGACCGCACAACCGGGCGGGGATCGACCACGCAGGGCACACCGACCCGCCATGCATCTTCAACGCTTTTCATAAGTGCCATGAACTGCTCCGACATAGGACCCACCTTTCCCTGCTGCGGACTACGCGAACACTCGCAGGGACTTAGATCACGTTTCACCGCGGCCTTTATGTGGTGGATTTTAGGTGATTTCTCAGTGACTCGCAGCACAATGGTGGCGAAAGAGTTAACGCGCCCGCCCCGGAGGGGGGCTTTCGGCAGGTGTCGCACCGGCCACAAACCATGCCATCAGCGGGCGGCAAATCCTTACGGTGCGTAGTGAATCTCGGTTACCGGAAGCACCGCCCTGACCGGCCCTTGGGCGACCGGCCCGGGGCTGTGCGCGCGCCGCAGAGCGGCCATTTTTTCGGCGCCGGCCAGCAGCAAAACCCGCCGCCGCGCGCCAAGCAGAACCGGCAGGGTCAGACTCACCCGCGGCTCCGGCACGCCCGGGGCGCGCAGCACCATCGCCGCCGGCGCATCCTCGGCCAAGGCCATGGTCAGCCGATCCGCGCCGGGAAAGAGCGAGGCTGTGTGCAGATCCTCGCCCATGCCCAGCACAACGAGATCGAGCGGCAGATGCTCGGCAACCGCCATCTGCAGACGCGCTGTCCCATGATCGGGGTCGCGCAGGGTCAGCGGATCGGCAAAGCTCAGATACTGTGCCGGTGCCGCCCGCGCCGTCATCAGCCGGCTGCGGATCAGCGTTTCGTTGCGCCGCGGCGAGCCGGGTTCGACCAGCCGTTCATCAGTGGGCATGATGGTGACGCGGGCCCAGTCTAGCTCGGCCTCGGCAAGCCGGTCGAAAAACGGCCCCGGGGTCGAACCGCCGGCGACCGCCAGCGTCGCTTTGCCCCGGGCCGCGAGGGCCGCGCGCAGCGCATCGGCGGTCAGCGCCGCGACCGCGGCCATCAGATCCTCGCGATCGTCATGGCGGATCAGATTGCCCAGATCGCCATCGGCATCGAACGGCGTATCGGGGCCGGCCTCCGACCCGCTCATGTCGAAATCTCGCGCCAGCGCCGGCCATCCCGATGCAGGAGCATCAGCGCATCCTCCGGCCCCGATCCGCCGGGATCATAGGGGGTGGGCGGTTGGCTGCCATCCTCCCAGGCTGCGATGATCGGGTCGGTCCAGCGCCACGCCGCCTCGACCTCATCGCCGCGCATGAAAAGGGTCTGATCGCCGCGGATGACATCCATGATCAGCCGCTCATAGGCGTCGGGCAGCCCGGCCCCGATGGTGTCGGCAAACGACATGTCGAGCGGCACCTCGGTCAGGCGCATCCCGCCGGGCCCCGGTTCCTTGATGGTCATGCGCAGGGTGATCCCCTCATCGGGCTGCAACCGGATGATCAACGCATTGCCGCGCAGCTGGGTTGCCGAGCGGGGAAAGATCGAATGCGGCGGGTCGCGGAACACCACCGCAATCTCGGACAGCCGGGCGCGCAGCCGCTTGCCGGTGCGCAGATAAAAGGGCGTGCCCGACCAGCGCCAATTCTCCACCGCCACATTCAGCGCGACATAGCTTTCGGTGCGGGTCTGCGGGTTTTCGGCATCCTCGGCATAGGAGCCGCCTTGGGCATTTGCGCGGTACTGGCCGCGCACGGTCAGCCGGTCGACCTCGCCGGGCCCGATGGGTTGCAGCGCGCGGATCACCTTGAGCTTTTCGTCGCGCACCGCATCGGCCTCGAACCGCGCCGGAGGCTCCATCGCGGTCAGGCATAAAAGCTGCATCAGATGGTTCTGGATCATGTCGCGCATCGCGCCGGAGCGGTCGTAATAGGCGCCGCGCCCGGCCACCCCGATGCTTTCGGCAACCGTGATCTGCACATGATCGACAGCGCGCGCGTTCCAGAGCGGTTCAAACAGCGCATTGGCAAAGCGGATCGCCATCAGGTTTTGCACCGTCTCTTTGCCCAGGTAATGGTCGATGCGATAGATCTGACGCTCATCGAAATGCTGGGCCAGCGCTGTGTTCAGCGCCCGGGCCGAGGCCAGGTCGCGGCCAAAGGGCTTTTCCACCACGATCCGGGCAGCCTGGGTGACCATGTTATGGGCCGAGAGCCGTGCGGCGATGTCGCCGAACAGCGAGGGCGCGACCGAGAGGTAGAAGGCCCGCGGCTGGTCTTCGGTGAGCAATCCGGCCAGTGCCGACCAACCGCCCTCGCCCTTTGCATCCACCGCGACATAGTCGAGCGCATCGAGGAAGGCCTGGCGCAGCTCTGGCGCGTCGCGGGCGGCGGGTTCGAACTCATCGAGCGCCGCATCGACCATGGCGCGGAACCCTGCACTGTCCATATCGCTGCGCGCCGCGCCGATGATCCGCGCTTCGGCCGGCATCTGCCCGACCTGGCGGCGGCGAAACAGCCCGGGCAGGATCTTGCGCCGGGCCAGATCTCCGGTCGCGCCGAAGATCACAAGGTCGAAGGGATCGACCGGTATCACGCGTGAGACCATGCAAGGCTCCCGGGTTGCCGCGACGACAGCCATTGCGTTCGCGTGGGGCCAAGTCAAGCCTGCTGACCCCGGCACCAGAACGCGGATCGGCCCTGCGTGGCGGGCGAATTGTTTCTGGATGAAGGGGCGGGCAAGGGGGCGTGGCGCAAGGCCTGACCCATGAACCCGCCGCACGGCATCGTCCTTAAAATCCTGTCGGTGACCATCTTCACCGGAACGGCGGCAATCATCAAGGCCACGGCCGATGACGTGCCGGCCGGCGAGCGGGGTCTTCTTGCGCGCGCTCTTTGCCATGCCGCCGATCCTGGTGTGGCTGGCGATGCGGCATGACGTCCCCGGCGGGCAGCGCATGACCAACATTGCCGGGCATATCTGGCAACATCGCGGCCCAGTGCGGCCCAGTGCGGCCCAGATACCGTTAGGATCCTGGAAAGAATCAAC
>JBCDDO010000228.1:0-5327 GCA_039180245.1 Pseudomonadota bacterium
CGCTCCGGCCTCGGTTGCAAAGGAAATCGGCATCTGCGAGGGCAGGGTTTTGAGACTGTCGAGAAGTGTTTGCGGGGTCATGTCGGCCTTCCATTTCAAGAGTGCTTGAATTATGTCTAGCGATGCTTGAACCTCATTTCAAGGACTTTTGAACTATGACCGAAGCCGAGGCCTTGGCCAGCCTCTCCACCCTTGCCCATGCAACGCGTCTGCGCATGCTCAAAGCCCTGGTTGTGGCCGCGCCCGAGGGGTTGACCGCGGGCACGCTGGCCCAAGCGGTGGATGCGACGCCGTCGCGCGCCTCGTTCCATCTCTCCAAGATGGCCGAGGCCGGATTGGTGACGTTTGACCGCGCAGCACGCGAGGTCACCTATCGGATCGAGTTTCAGGCCATTGGTGCAGTGATCCGCTATCTTTTGCAGGATTGCTGCGCCAACCACCCGACCGTGCGCGCCTGCTGCGCCATCGCGCCCAAAGACTGATCAGACGGCAGGCATGACGCAACGTCAGTCCGGCACCGTCGCCGCAAGCTCAGCAGCAACTGCTTGGTCCGCGCTGGTCGGGGCAATGGGCGACCCGGACCGGGCCAGGATCTGTGTGTTGACCAATGGCCGGCATCGGCATAGGACACCCGCAGTGGCGGGCGTAGTTCAGTGGTAGAACGTCAGCTTCCCAAGCTGAATGTCGTCGGTTCGATCCCGATCGCCCGCTCCAAAACAGCAATGTTCCACAAAAGCCGACCGATGACCGACAGTTTCGGAGGGGTGGCTCTTCCAAATGGGTGAGGCCGCTCTGCATATTTTGGCTTTTTTCACAATGGCCATTGCGGCAGGCCACCGGGCCAATCGCGCACCGCCAGCAGCCGTCAATTCCACAGGGCCGACATGACCGGTGCGGTCACCGCCAACCGCGCCTTGTTGGCATGGGCCGCAATCGCGCTGACGGTTGCGATCTGGGGCGGGTACATGGTTCTGGCCCGGGCTTTGGCGCGCGAGGCGATGGGGCCGGCCGATTTGGGCTTGCTGCGTTTTGCCCCGGCAGCGCTGCTCTTTGCACCGGTCTGGCTGCGCTTCGGTCTCAAGCCAAAGCGGATCAGATGGCGCGACGCGCTGGCGGTCGGCATTTTGGGCGGCTTCTCACTCGTCATCTTTCTGACGCTGGGCCTGACCTACGCGCCGGTCGCCGATGGCGGTGTGTTTGCACCCTCGATGCTGCCGTTTTTCGTCGCCCTGCTGTCCTTTTACCTGCTGGGCGAGCGGTTCAGCCGCATCCGGCTTATTGGACTGGGCCTCATTCTTGTCGGCGCGCTTGCGGTCGGTGGCTGGGAGGCCGTGGCCCAATCGGGCAGCGGCACCTGGCGGGGGCATCTGATGCTGCTGGTCGCGGCCTTCGGATGGGCTGTGTATTCGGTGGTGTTTCGCCGCTCTGGCATGACCGCGGTCGAAGCCGCGGCCATCATTGCCCTTTACGCCACCATCGGGTTTGGCGTTTGGGCGGCGCTCTTTGGCACCCGCCTGACCACGCAAAGCACCGAATTCCTGATCAGCCAGGTTCTATTGCAAGGCGTGCTCACCGGCTTTGTCGCCGCCTTCACCTATGGCTTTGCGGTGACCCAGCTTGGGCCGTCGCGCAGCGCGGCCTGCGCGGCGCTGGTGCCCGTCATCACCGCCTTTGGCGGGCTCTTCCTGCTCGATGAGCCGATCGGCGCGGTCAAAGGCCTGGGCATCGCGGTGACAACCTGTGGGGTTTTGCTCGCCTCTGGTGCTCTCGGCGCACGCCGCACTCTGCCGCCACCTGCGCCGGTTTGACCTGGCCAGGCCATATTGCCGACGCGGGCAGGGACGCCGTGGCAGGTCCCCTGCGCGCTCTTGATCCGATCACATCCGCGTCAAATGCGCCCGATGGCGGTTGGCAGCACCCGGATCCGCACGCTCTTGATTTGACAGCGCGGCCTTGGGTCACAAGAACCCTTTGGATGGAACACGGAGTGTCAATGTCCCAAAGCGCCGAACGGAGCCCTGCCAGGGCCGTCACCCTGCCCTTCAGCGATCCCGACCGAACGGCATGCGGCGCGACCCGGGCCAAAGTCGGGCTCAGCGCGCTCCGCGTGCTTTGGTTCAACACCGGCACGTTGTGCAACATCGAATGCGTGAACTGCTACATCGCCTCCAGCCCGACAAATGATGCGCTGGTTTATCTCAGCCGCGCCGAGGTCGAGCAGTATCTGGATGAGATTCGCAGCGCGGGTCTGCCGACAGAGGAGATCGGCTTTACCGGCGGCGAGCCTTTCATGAACCCGCAGATCATCGGCATGATCGACGCGGCCCTTGCGGCGGGCCACAAGGCGCTGGTGCTGACCAATGCCATGCGTCCGATGATGCGGCCACGGCTTCAGGCCGCGCTTGCCGATCTGGTGCGCCGCTATGGCAGCCGTCTCACACTGCGGGTGTCGCTCGACCATCACAGTGCGGCCCATCACGACAGCCTGCGTGGCCCGGGCGCCTTTGCCGCCAGCCTCGACGGCATGCGCTGGCTGCGCGACATCGGGGCGACCATGGCCGTGGCCGGCCGAACGATCTGGAGCGAGGAGGAGGCGGAGGCGCGCCAGGGCTTTGCGCGGCTTTTCCGACAGGAAGGTTTCGCCATCGATGCCGAAGATCCCGAAGCCTGTGTGCTCTTTCCCGAAATGGATGAAACCGCGCCCGTGCCGGAAATCACCACCGCCTGTTGGGGCATTCTGGGCAAGCGGCCCGATATGGTGATGTGCGCCTCCTCGCGCATGGTTGTGAAGCGGCGCGGGGCGGCGCGCCCGACCGTGCTGGCCTGCACATTGCTGGCCTATGACGCGGCCTTCGAGCTTGGCGAGACGCTGCGCGACGCGCACCGCCCGGTTTCGCTCAACCATCCGCATTGCGCAAAATTCTGCGTGCTGGGCGGCGCAAGCTGCGCGGGGTAGCCTCGGCACCCGCTTGGGCCCGGGCCATCCCCGCGCGAGACGCTAAGCGTGCGCGGCGGCTGTCCGATCGGCGAGCGCGTCGCTGAGCAGGGCGTGCAACGCGTCGGCCGGCACATCGCGGGTGACAAAGGCCGCGCCGATATCGCGCAACAAAACGAAGGTGAGCTGCCCGGCCTGCACCTTTTTGTCCTGCGCCATCAGTGCGATCAGCCCTTCGGCATCGGGAAGCGGTCCCGGAACATCTGCCAATGTCCGGCGCATGCCCATAGCGCTGAGATGCGCGGCAAGGCGGGTCGGCACCTCTTGCGGGCACAGCCCGAGCTGCGCCGACAGATCCACCGCCAGCTGACAGCCGATCGCCACCGCTTCGCCGTGAAGAAGCCGGTCCGAATAGCCGGTCGCAGCCTCCAACGCATGCCCGAACGTGTGCCCAAGATTGAGCAGCGCCCGATCGCCGGCCTCGGTCTCGTCGCGCAGCACGATCTCGGCCTTCATCTCGCAGGAGCGTCGCACCGCCTGCAGCTGGGCCGCCGGATCGCCTTGTGCGAGCGCAGGGCCATGACGCTCCAGCCACGCAAAGAATTCCGCATCGCCCAAAAGCCCGTACTTAACCACTTCGGCATAGCCGGCCAGAAGGTCGCGGGGCGCGAGCGTTTCCAGCAAGGCGGTGTCAGACAGAACCAGGATCGGCTGGTGAAACGCCCCGATCAGGTTCTTGCCGTGGCGCGTGTTGATCCCGGTCTTGCCGCCGACTGCGCTGTCGACCTGGGCCAGCAAAGTGGTCGGGATCTGAACGAGGCCCACGCCGCGTCGCAAAATCGCCGCCGCGAAGCCAGCGAGATCGCCGATCACCCCACCCCCAAACGCGATGACCAGCCCGCCGCGCTCAAGCCGCGCGTCCAAAAGCCCGTCGCAGAGATGCTGCAGCATGTCCCAGGATTTGCTGGGCTCGCCCGGCGGCAACACGATCTCGGCCGCGCGCAGACCGGCCTCCGCGAGCGACGCGCGCAGCGTGCTCAAATGCTGTGCGGCGACCCGCTCCTCCGTTACGATGGCCACCTGATGTCCCGCGGCGCGCGGGGCGATCCAGCCACCGGCCTGCGCCAGCAGGCCAGCCCCGATATGGATGTCATAGGCGCGCCCGGGCAGCGGAACATGCACGGTCGCCGCAGGCGGCTTGGCCATCGCTAGTCCTTTTCTCTCAGCAGGCGGTCATCCGGCGGCATGGCCGCGTCGTGCTGGCGCAAAGCCTCCAAGACGCGGTCTGCGGCAGCCTCATGGCGCTCGCCCGGCCGGCCGTCGACCGTCAGATCGGCCAGCGCATAGACCGGGTTGCGCCGCTGTGCAAGCTCCGCCAGCGTGGCGCGGGGATCGGCGGTGGCCAGAAGCGGGCGCCCCGAACGGCCTCGCACACGCTCATAGATCGTGTCGAGATCGGCCCGCAGCCACACCGCCAGCGCGCGGGCCGTGATCAGCTCGCGCGTTGCCGCCTCTATAAAGGCGCCGCCACCTGTGGCCAGGACCAATGGCGGGCCGTCGAGCAGCCGGGCGATCACCCGGGCCTCGCCGGCGCGGAAATAGGGCTCTCCGAAGCGCGCGAAAATCTCAGGCACCGCGAGCCCGGCCGCAAGCTCGATCTCGTGATCGGAATCGGCAAACCGGGCGCCAAGGCGTTTGGCCAGAACCTGCCCGATCGAAGTTTTGCCCACCCCCATCATGCCCACCAGCACCAAGGCCCGGCGCAGCGTGCCAGGTGTCCCTGCCCCCTCCGAGGTCGCTCCGTGCGGGTGGCTGTTCATGGCGGCTCCCAACGTCGCGGACGGCTTCAAAAGCTGCGATGAGAATTGAAGCACACCCGTCAACCGCGTACTGTGCCTGCGAGACAGAGCCTGATCAACCGCACGGTCCGGCAATGACGCTCCACCCGCTGGACCGCCAAAACATGACCGTCGGACAGTATTTGGAGCGGCGCGCTCTTTGGCAAAACGCCATGGCGGAAGACAAGATCGTCCGAGGGTCCGGCGCGCGGCGCCCCCGACGGGCCAAACCACCAAAGCGCGGCGCGAGAGCACGCCGCGCGGGCAGAGCGAGCGGGGAATGAGGACGGCGTGGGACGCATCTGGCGGTATCTGATCTATCTTCTGGGTTTGGCCCTGCTGGCATTTCTGATCTATGCCGCGTTTGCCGATCTGTCGATCACCCCCGGCGAGCGAGAGATCGATGTTCCGCTGTCCCAGGACGGGTAGCCCGGGCCACCCCCGCGCCGGCATCTGTGGACGTCCACTTGGACCCCGCCGGCCCTGCGCCAGCGCCTTGGGAGGGGCGGCCCTGCTGGCCTGGACAGCTCTGGTGCCGATTGCCCATGGGGCCG
>JBCDDO010000229.1:0-5324 GCA_039180245.1 Pseudomonadota bacterium
CGGAGGATAAGGCCAATGGCGGCACCGGGCTGGCCGGCGCGCTGTTGCAGCGCCAGGCACGGCTTGAGGGCGGCGTGCTCGACATCGAGACCGACACCGAGCAGAGCCAGCGCCGGCTAATCTGCACGCTGCCATTGCGCGATTTGGCCCAGGCTGCGCGCAATGTTGGCCGGGCCGATGAGGCCGCGGGCGAGCGTGTCTGACACGGGCCCGGCGGGCGCCGTCCGACCTGTCTCGCGCGACGCCCCGGCTGGCGCCGCAGCGCTGACCCGATGCGTCCACCTTTGCCCCAGTTTGGGCCTGTGGCACGCCCCTTGGCGCAAGGCGCCCGAGTAAAGGCAATGGACAGCCCGGGGAGCAGCGCGGCCGCAAGGTTTTCTGCACGTCGATCCGGCCGAGGATGGCGAGGCCCTGGCCGGGCCAGGCAACTCGGCCGGGGAATGCGGGCCAACACGCTCTGCGCGCCCGATATTGCCAGCCCGCGCTCAGCATGTGGCGCCCTGCCCCTTGCGCCAAGCATCTGACGCTTTGCGCCTGAAGCCCCGCATCTGAAGCCCCGAATTTGGCGCCATGGATCTGGCGGAAGGGGCACTGGCTCGGCTATCAAGGGGCATGATCGTATCGCTGCCCGATATGCAGGCGACGGCCGGGTTCGGCGCGGCACTCGCGCCGCTTCTTGGGGCTGGCGACACGGTTCTGCTGGAAGGCCCGCTCGGGGCCGGCAAGACGGCGCTGGCCCGGGCCATCATCCAGGCCCGGCTGGCCGCAGATGGGGCTACGGATGGATCCACGGATGGGGCCAGCGAGGAGGTGCCCTCGCCCAGTTTCACCCTCGTCCAGGTCTATGGAGCGGCGCCGGAAATCTGGCATTGCGACCTTTACCGTTTGCACAGCGCCCAGGAGGTTGAGGAGCTTGGGCTGGCCGATGCGTTCGATCGGGCGCTCGTGTTGATCGAATGGCCCGACCGGCTGGGCCCGCTGCAGCCGCAACGCCATATCCGGGTGGCGCTTGCCGATGCACCAGTGCCCCCTACGCCTGCGCCTATCGGTTTTGAGGAACCGGGACGGCTGGCGCAGTTGACCGCCAGCGGTTCGGGATGGGAGGCGCTGCTGGACAGAGCAGCCGCATGGCGGGCCGAATGACCGACAGCGCATCCGACACCACCCCGGAAAACACACCCGATGGCGCCCGCGAGCGCGGGGCCGAAACCGCATCACCAAACGCACCCGAGACGCAGGCAGGCGGAAGGTTCGATTCGGTGGGCGGTTTCGATTCGGTGGGCGGCGGGTCCAAGAGCCCGATCGCCGCAGCGAAGGCGCGCGAGGCGGCCAAGCAGCGCTTTGTGATCGAGGCCGGATGGTCGGCGGCCACGCGCGCGCCGCTGGCGGGCGATGCCTCGGCGCGGCGGTATGACCGGCTGCGTTGGGACCCGGCAGAACCGGCGGCCAAAGTCGCGCAAGGCACGCGCGACGGACCAGCGCGCGGCGCGGCGCCCCCGATGCCGGGGGCGGGACAGCCCACTGCTTCGGCCGTTCTGATGGACGCGCCGCCCGACAGGGGCGAGGAGATCGGCGCGTTCCTGGCGCTCAGCGGCTGGCTGCGGGCCCAGGGCTTTGCCGCGCCGGAGATCCTCGCGGCGGATCCGGCGGCCGGGTTTGCGCTGTTGGAGGATCTGGGCGATGCGCTTTACGCCCGGGTTTGCGCGGCGCGGCCCGCCTGGGAGCCCGCGCTTTACGCCGCCGCCACGGATCTTTTGGCACAACTTCACAGCCTCACGCCGCCATCTGCGATGGCCTGGTCGGGCGGTGTGCATCCGCTCAACCCCTATGATCTGAAGGTGCTCCAGGCCGAGGCCGCACTCGCACCAATGTGGTATCTGAGCGCGGCCGGTGCTGCGGCGGGCGCGGATGTGTCGGCCGGGTTTGCTGCGGCCCTTGCGGCGGCATTGGAGGGCGTGGCCGCGTCGCATGAGGTGGTGGTCCTGCGCGACTATCACGCAGAAAACCTGGTCTGGCGTCCTGGATTGAATGCGCCGCCGGCCGGCATGGGGCTGCAAAACCATGGCGCACCGATCCCGCCTGCAGCGGCGCAGGCGGTCGCACAGGTCGGTTTGCTCGACTATCAGGACGCGCTGCGCGGCCATCCGGCCTATGATCTGGTGTCGCTCTTGGAGGATGCGCGGCGCGACACGACCCCGGCCTTGCGCCAGGCCATGATCCGGCGCTATCTCGACGCGACCGGGCGCGAGGCAGCGCCCTTCGAGGCGGCGTATGCAGCGCTGGGCGCGCAGCGCAACCTCAAGATCATCGGGATCTTCACCCGGCTGTGGCGGCGTGATGGAAAGCAGGGCTATCTGGCAATGATCCCGCGGGTCTGGGCGCATCTGACGCGCGATCTGACACATCCCGGTCTGTCGGGCCTGCGGGACTGGGTGGCCCGGCACATGCCGCCGCCCGACCCGGCGCTGCTGGCGCGCATCGGACAGACCCGGTGACCGGCGATCGCGCCAGGCCCGGGGCGGGCATCGGAACAGGCGCGGCGGAGCTGGCCGTGCCGGAGGCGGCGATGGTTTTTGCGGCCGGCTTCGGGCGGCGCATGGGGGCGCTGACCCGCGACCGGCCCAAACCCTTGCTGCCCGTTGCCGGGGTCACGCTGTTGGACCGGGCGTTGGATCTGGTGGCCGCGGCCGGCATCCCCCGTGCTGTGGTCAATCTGCACCATCTGGGCGACATGATCCGCGCGCATCTGGCCGGGCGGCGGCGGCCGGAAATCCAGTTCTCGCCCGAAGCGCCCGAGATCCTAGAGACCGGGGGCGGCCTGCGCGCGGCCCTGCCGCTTTTGGGGTCGGGGCCGGTGCTGACGGTCAATGCCGATGCGCTCTGGCTCGATGACGATCCGGTCGCGGGTCTGCTGGCCGGCTGGCGGGCAGAGATGGAGGCGCTGCTGCATCTGGTGCCGCTGCAGGCAGCGGTCGCGCATCCCGGGGCCGGCGATTTCTTCTGCGGCGCCGATGGCAGGCTGACCCGCCGCGGCGCGCGGCCCTCGGCCCCTTATGTCTATACCGGCGCCCAGATCCTGCGCATTTCGCGTCTTGGCGGCGCTTGGCCGGCGGCCTTCTCGCTCAACCGGCTCTGGGATGCCATGCGCGCCGAGGGCGGGCTTTATGGCTGCGTGGGCGCGGGCCGCTGGGTCGATGTCGGCACGCCCGAGGGGCTGGCCGAGGCCAATGCGCTGGCCGGTGCTGCCGGCGCGCCGCAGTTCTGATGCGGGAGGGGTCGGCCGCTGAGGCTTCGACCGGCGCGGCGGTCTTTGCGCCGCAGGAGGGACCGCGGCTTTTTGCGCTGCCGCCGGGGGCCGATTTTGTCCCGGCGCTTTGCGACGGGCTGGCCCGCCGGTTCGATGGGCTGGCGCCCGACGAGATCGCCCGCGCCGAGCTTTGGCTGAACGCCACCCGCGCTGTGCAGCTGGCCCAGCCGGCCCTGGCCCGGGCGCTGGCGCAGCGGCGCGGCGGGGCGAGCCTGTTGCCGCGGCTGCGGGCGGTCACCGATCTGGCCGGCCATCCCGATGCCCCGCTGCTGGCACGGCCGGTCTCGGCGCTGCGGCGTCGGCTGCGGCTGAGCGAGCTGGTCGGCCGGTATCTCGCCGCGCGCCCGGGCACCGCCCCGCCCGCGGCCCGGTTCGAGCTGGCCGCGCGGCTTGCCGATCTGATCGACGAGCTGGACGAGGCGGGGGTCGATCCGCAGGCGCTCGACCGGCTCGATGTCGGGCAACATGCGGCGCATTGGGCCGATGCCCGCGCCTTTCTGGGCATCATCGTGGAGGCCTGGCCGCAGATCCGGTGCGAAGAGGAGGCGGGTCGTCCCGATCCGCTGGCCCGGCAGCGGATGGCGGTTGAGGGGCTGGCCGAACGCTGGGCCGCCGCCCCGCCGCAGACGCCGGTGATCTTGGCCGGGTCGACCGGCAGCCGCCCCTTGACCGCGCAGATGATGGCGCTGGTGGCGCAGCTGCCGCAGGGCGCGGTGGTCCTGCCCGGCTTCGATGCCGGTCTGCCGGACCGGGCCTGGGCGACGATGGGCCCCGAGCATCCGCAGGCCGCCTTTGCCGGGCTGTTCGCGCGGCTCGGCTGCGCCCCCGATGCGGTGCAGGAATGGGTCGGGGCCGATGCGCCGGGCACCGCAGCCGCGACCGCCGGTCCGGTGCGGGGCGGGATTGTGCGGGGCGGGATTGTGCGGGCTGCCATGGTTCAGACCGGGTTGATCAGCGGTGAGAGAGACCACCCCGACTCCCAAAGCCTCGGAGCCGATGGCCGCGGAACCGACCGTTCTGAACCGGAAAGCGCCCAGCCTGGCAACACAACATCCAGCAACACAACATCCAGCAAAACTGCGCCCGGCAACACTGCGCTCGGCGACGCAGAGCCGGGCAACACTGCGCAAGGAAACGCCGATCCAGGTGGTGGCACGGCCAATGCCGTGGACGCCAGTGGCCCTGATCTCGCGCGCGCCGAGCCAGGTGCTGTCGAACCGGACAGCGGCCCTGGACGCACGCGACCCAAGACTGTCGAACCCGCGGGCCCGCAACCCCTGCGCACCGGGTCGTTGACCTCGAATACAGCCCAAGAAACGGTGAGCATGGGCCCCGAGCGTGCTAGACCCGAGCGTGCTGGACCCGAGCGTGCTGAACCCGAGCGTGCTGAACCCGTGCATG
The DNA here is from genome assembly GCA_039180245.1 of Pseudomonadota bacterium. Classification (GTDB taxonomy): domain Bacteria; phylum Pseudomonadota; class Alphaproteobacteria; order Rhodobacterales; family Rhodobacteraceae; genus J013. Next base: position 4,709 of record JBCDDO010000229.1, read on the forward strand.
CTGAACCCGAACGCGCGGGCCCTGGGCAGGCTGATCCAGAGCCCACCGGGCATACCGAGGCTCTGCCGGCCGGTGTCGGGCCTGGCGGGCGAGGCGGGCCTGCCGAGACCGCCGCGTCCACCGCCCCTATCGACCGCGCGCGGCTGGTCAGCCTTGCGCTGCAGCCCGCGCCGGTGACCGATGCCTGGCGCGCGGCGGTGCCCGCGCTGGCGCCGCGCCTGGCCGATGCGGCGGCGGCGATGACGCTGGTAGAGGCCGCCTCGGAGCGCGAGGAGGCTGTGGCGATTGCGCTTGCGCTGCGCGAGACGCTGGCAACCCCCGGCAAACGGGCCATTTTGGTGACGCCCGACCGTCAGCTTGCGCGTCAGGTCACCCTGGCGCTGGGCCGCTGGGACATCCTGCCCGATGACAGTGCCGGGCGCCCACTGGCGGTCACCCCGCCGGGCATTTGTCTGCGCCGGGTGGCGGCGCTGGCCGGTGGGCTGCGCCCGGTGCCGCTTCTGGCCCTGCTCAAGCATCCGTTGGCCGGCGGGCAAGGGGCGGTGCGGCGAGATCATCTGCTCTACACGAGCCGGTTGGAGGCGGCCCTGCGCGCCCATCCCCAGCCCCAGATCAG
>JBCDDO010000230.1:0-5272 GCA_039180245.1 Pseudomonadota bacterium
ATCGACGAGGTAAAAATCGAAGGCCACCCCCATCGAGACGCCAAAGGCCAGCCGTGCGCGCATGCCCGAGGAATAGGTGATCACCGGCTCATGCAGGAACTTGCCCAGCTCGGCAAAGGCCTCGACATAAGAGAGCAGCGCGTCGGTATCGACGCCGTAGATGCGCGCCACGAAGCGCACATTCTGCGCCCCGGTCAGATTGGCGTGAAAGCCGCCGGCAAAACCCAGCGGCCAGGAAATGCGGGCCTGGCGCACAATCCGCCCCTCATCGGGGTCGAGGGTCCCCGCGATCATCTTCAGCACCGTCGATTTGCCGGCCCCGTTGCGGCCCAACAGCCCCACGCTGCGGCCGCGCGGGATCTCCAAGTTGAGCTCCTCGACAATGCGCCGATGGCCGCCGCGGATCGGGAAGTATTTGGTGACATTCTCAAAGCGGATCATGCCAAAACCGACCCGGGCCTAGCGCGTGTCGCGGATGTTATAGGCAATGAAAACCGCCATCAGCCAGATCACGAAAAGCAGACCCGCAACCAGCGCGCCCAAAAGCAACCGCTGCGGATAGGCCGCCGTTTCGGCCAGGGTCGGGGTGATGTGCACCGACAGGTAGCGTGCCAGCCGCCTTGCATCGGTGCGGGCCGCGTCGAGCTCGGCCAGGGTCGACATATAGGAGCCCACGGCAAACTCGATATCGACCAGGATCTCCTCATACTCGGCCAGGATCTCAGACAAAGCGCGCCCCTGCACACCGGGCGCTGCGCCCAGCCGGGCCCGCTCGCGCGCGATCTGCGTGGTGATCGCGGCGATCCGACGGTCGAGCTGGGCGATGCGCGGGTCGCCGGGGCGGGCGGTTTCGACAAGCTGGGTGCGTTCGATCAGGGCTGCGGCCATCATGTCCTGCAGCGATGAGATGATCGAGAGCTGATTGTCCGCGCTCGCATCCGGCAGGATGACCCTGTTGGTGTTGCGAAAATCGCGCAACCGGGCAAAGAGCGCCTGCATGCGCGCGCGCACCTCCACCAGATCCGCCTCGGCATAGCGCACCGCATCCTGCCGCGCCGCCTCGGTCAGCGCGTTGATCAGCCGCTGGCTTTCCTCGATCACCGCATGGTTGATGGCCTGCGCGTCCTGGGGCGAGAAGGCCCGCACCCGCAGCCCGATAATGCCCTGGCGCGGCTCATAGGCAATGTCGACCATGCGGTGCCAATACCGGCTGAGCGTCTCGATGCTGTCATCCTCCGACAGGCTCAAAAGCGGGTCCTGCGCGGCCTTGCGGCGATAGAGCCGGCGCAGATCGAGCCGGGCGTCGACCCGGGCGACCATGTCCTGGCTGGTGATGAAATCATAAAGCACATCGGTGTCGCTTGCCTCCGAACTGATCGGCTGCACCAGATCGCCCAGCATGCCCGAGCTGGTGACGAAATCATCCTCATCCACCGTGAGCGAGGCGCGCGAGACATATTGATCGGCGGCCACGACATGCAGGTACCAGTTCACCGCAACCGCGGGGATTGCGAAGGCAACCAAAAAGCTCAGCACGACCAGCCAGTGACGGGCCCGCAACCGGGCCAGCATCTGGCCGGCCGGCGGCAGCGGCGGCACCTTGACCGGCGGTTCGGCCTTGCGCCGGGTGACCTTGCGCCGGCCCGGGACTGGCAGGGTGCCGGCCCGCGGGCGCGCGGCGGGAAGGGACGGTCCGTTCGACGTCACGGTCATGCGGGCGTCACAAACATACGAGCGTCACAAACATACGGGCGTCACGGTCATGCGGGCGTTGGGGTCAATGGCAGGCCCGGTCGGTTGAATGCTGCGCGCCGCGGTCCGGCCCTGCGCGCAGCTTTGGTCGGCGGCCTTGTCGGCGGGCGATCCATCCGATCAAAGGCCCCAGGGCAGACCTGCCCCGGGGCATGGCGCTGATGCGCCTATTTCAACAGCTCGGAGGCAAAGGTGCCGTCATCGGTGACCTTGTGCAGCGAATAGACGCCCGGCACATCGCCGGCCGCATCGAAGTCCAGCGTGCCGGTCGCGCCTTCATAATTGATGGCCTCGCCCGCCGCGATCAGCGCCTTGGCCTTTTCCCACTCGCCAGGATAGATCACCTCGCCCGGGGCATTGGCCACCTCACGAAGTGCTGCCGCGATCAGGGTGCGGTCGGCCGAGCCGGCCTTTTCGATCGCCAGCGCCATCAGGAACATCGCGTCATAGCCATTGGCCACCAGCGGTCCGGTGGGCGATTTCAGCCCCTCGGCCACGGCCATATAGGCCTGCCAGCCGCCGGTCGACGGATCGGCCCCCGGGGTGGTGAAGGCGGCGTCCTTCAGCGCATCGATGCCCAGCGCCTCGACCAGCGCATCATCGACCATGCCATCGGCGCCGAAGAACTTGGTGAAGGCGCCGGTCTCCAGACTGTTGCGCAGGATCGCCGTGCCCGAGGCGCCGTAATAGGCCAGCACCACCAGGGCTTCGGCCTCCGAGCCGCTCAGCGTCACCACCTCGGCGCGGTAGCTTGCCTTGTTGGGCTCATGCACCTGCTCGACCGCGACCGTGCCGCCGGCCGCGACGAAGGCCGCGATGAACTCCTTGCCCAGCCCGGCATTGTAGTCATCATTGGCATAGGTCACGGCCACCTTGGTCACGCCCTGGGCCAGCACATAGGTGGCCAGTGCGATGCCCTGATAGGCATCCGAGGGCGCGGCGCGGAAGACCAGGTCATTGTCGTCAAGCCCGGTGATCTGGGGCGAGGTGGCACTTTCGGACAGGTTCACGATGCCCGCGGGGATGGTCACGGACTCCACCATGGCAAGCGTGGCGCCCGAGCAATGCGGCCCGACCAGCGAGACCACCTGGTCGACATTGACCAGCTTGGTGCCGGCATCGACGGCGGCCTTGGGATCGCAGGCGCTGTCGCCCACCACCAGGGTCAGCGGCTGGCCATCGGCAAAAAGCCCGCCCTGCTCATTGACATGGGTCGCGGCAAGATCGCGCGCCTCCATCACATCGGCGGCAATCTCGGCGATGGGGCCGGTGACAGCCCCGATCGAGCCGACCTTGACCTCGGCCATCGCGGTGGCGGCTGTCGCCAGCGCGGCGGTGCTCGCCAGCAGTAGGGTTTTCATATCCGTCTCCCTGTTCTTGAGCCCCAAATCACGTGCCCGTCACGGGCCCGCTGGGCGGGCGGTCCCTGCCGCGGCGGGGCGGGTTTCCGGCAGGATGCCCGCGGAATATCGCTGCAAAACGATCTGCAACACAAGCCCGATGAGGAAGATACGCAGATAGGCCGCGCGCACCGGCACATCGTTGATCTCATTCCCGAAGATGACGATCTCGCGCGGCAGCCAGCCGGTGACGATCTGGGTGCCCGACCAGATCGCCCAAAGCAGCATCGCGCCCAGGATCGCGCCGCGATTGTTGGCCGACCCGCCCATGATCAGCATCACCCAAACGAGGAAGGTGACCGAGGAGGGGTCCGAACTGTCCGGCCCGAAATAGCGGGTGTATTGGGCAAAATAGGCCCCGCCCAGCGCCATCAGCGCAGCCCCCAGGATAAAGGCCTGCAGGCGGAAGGCCTCGATATCCTTGCCGGCGGCACGGGCGGCATCCTCGCTGTCGCGGATCGCCGTCATCACCCGGCCCCAGGGCGAGCGCCAGGCCCGCTCCAGCACCAGATAGATGGCAAAGACCGTGGCGAGCACCAGCAGCATGAAGGCAACCTTGCCCCAGGGCTCGGGCAGATCGCCAAAGGCCTGGGGGATGCCCGAGATCCCGCGCGGCCCGTTGGTCGCCCAGCTCTCGTTTTTCAGAACCAGCCGCAGGATCTCGGCGATGCCGATGGTGGCGATGGCCAGGTAATCCGAGCGCAAGCGGATGCAGACCTTGCCGATCCCCCAGGCAATGGCCGCGGCAACCAGCATGGCGGCGGCCACCCCCAGCGGGATGGGCAGCTCATAGCCGCCCAGATGCTCGGGCGCCTCGGCCTTGGTCAGCAGCGCCGAGACATAGGCGCCGACGGCAAAGAACCCGGCGATCCCGGCATTGAAAAGCCCGCCAAAGCCCCATTGCACATTGAGCCCCAGCGTCATGATCGCATAGAGCCCGCCCACGGTCAGCAGCGAGATGGCGTAAAGCCCGTATCCGTAGAGCTGGTCCATGCGGCCTCTCTGGGTGCGCGGCGGCTCAGGGCCGCGGCACGCAGCGCTGGGTGCGCGGGATGTCGAGATTCTGGTTGCCGCCGGTCAGCTCCTTGACCTGGCCCGGCGGACAGCTGCCGTCATCGACCAGAACCGTCTCATTATGGGGGATCTCGCCCGGTTTGGGATCTTCGGTCAGGATCGTCGGCGCACAGGCCGTGATGGCCAGACAAGCGCCGGCAAGCAGGGCGGTTCGATATGTCATTCTGTCCCTTTTCGGCTTTCCTTGGGTTAGAGCACCCGGCCCTTGAACAGCCCGGCCGGACGCCAGATCAGCATCGCAACCATGATCGCAAAGGCAACGCCCGATTTATAGGCGGGGTTCAAAAGCGGCGCGGTGTCGATCCAGGGATAGGCCGAGAGCTCCTCGGCCACGCCGATCACCAGACCGCCGGCCACCGCGCCGAAGGGCCGCCCGATGCCGCCCAGGATCGCCGCGGCAAACATCGGCAACAGCATCTTGAAGCCCATCAGCGTCTCGACCTGGGTGTCGATGGCCAGCATCACACCCGCCGCAGTGGCGGTGACGCCGGCCACGATCCAGGTGGCGCGGATGACGCCTTCCACCGGGATCCCGGTCAGCCGCGCCAGTTCGGGGCTGTCGGAGACCGCGCGCATCGCCTTGCCGATCCGGGTGCGGGTGAGCAAGAGCTGCAGCGCCAGCATGATGATCAGCGTGCCGCCCAGCATCCACAAATGCTTGTCGGGGATCATGATCGCGCCGCCCAGATAGGGCTCCATGCGCTGGATCCCGGGCAAAAGCGGCTGCGGCGAGGTGCCCCAGATCATCTGCACGGCCGAGCGGATCATCAGCATCAGCCCGAAGCTCGCGATCACCAGGATGATGGTCGGCGAGGCGCGCAGCGGTTTGTAAAACGCCCGGTCGAGCGCGAGCATCAGCAAAGCCGCCACCGCCATGGCGGGCAGGGCTGCGGCCAATGGGTGCCAGCCGGTGGCCAGCATGATGGTGAGCGTGACATAGGTGCCCAGCATCATCACCTCGCCATGGGCGAAATTGGCAAAGCGCAGAATGCCGAAGGTCAGCGAGATGCCAAGCGCGCCCAGGGCATAGATGCAGCCCAGCACCA
>JBCDDO010000231.1:0-5268 GCA_039180245.1 Pseudomonadota bacterium
AGGCGCTGGAGTTTCCTAATGCCAGCTTCGATCTCGTCACCGCCGGGCAATCCTGGCACTGGTTCGACCGGCCCGTTGCTGCGGCCGAAACGGCTCGGGTGCTGCGCCCCGGCGGCAGGCTGGTGATTGCGCATTTCGACTGGCTGCCCCTGCCGGGCAATGTGGTGGAGGCGACCGAGGCACTGATCATGGCGGCCAACCCGGCCTGGCGCATGGCCGGCGGGGTGGGCATCTATCCGGGCTGGCTCACCGATGCGGCGGTGGCCGGGTTCGGCGCGCTGGAGACGTTTTCCTTCGATGTCGCGGTGCCCTACAGCCATGCGGCCTGGCGCGGGCGGATCCGGGCCAGTGCCGGGGTGCGGGCGAGCCTGGATGCGGACGCAACAGCGGCCTTTGACGATGATCTTGCCGCCTTGCTGGCGCGTGACTTTCCGGCCGATCCTTTATCGGTGCCGCATCGGGTGTGGGCGCTGATCGCCCAGCGCCCCTAGGGACGGCCTGCGGCAGCGGCGGGACGCCTCCGGCGGGAGTATTTGGACCAAGAAGAAGGCGCGGGCTGTGCGCTGTGCCGAAGGGGGGCAGAGTCAGACGATGCGCGCCCCACTGTCGACTTCAAAGAGCATGGCGCGATGGGCCGGGATGGTGAGCCCGACCCGCATGCCGGGCCGGCTGCGCTCATCGCCGCGCTCCTCCACGATGATGCGCTCACCGGTCGGGGCGGTGAGATAGGCATAGGAGACGCCGCCCAGTGCCTCGGTCAGATCAACCTCGAAGGTCTCGCCGGCCGGGTCGATTTCCAGATGCTCGGGCCGCAATCCCAGATGGGTGGCGGTGCCGGTGGGGGGCAGGCGCAGATCCAACGCAAGATCGCGTTTCAGACCCGGCACCTCGACACCCGCACCGGTGGTCTTGGCCTCCAGGAAGTTCATTGCCGGCGAGCCGATGAAGCCCGCCACAAAGCGATTGGCGGGGTTGCGGTAGAGATCCAGCGGTGCCCCGATCTGCTCGATCCGACCGGCGCGCAGCACCACGATCTTGTCGGCCAGGGTCATCGCTTCGGTCTGATCATGGGTCACATAGATCATCGTTGCGCCGATCTCCTGGTGAAGCCGGGCGATCTCCACCCGCATCTGCACGCGCAGCTCGGCATCGAGATTGGAGAGCGGCTCGTCGAAGAGAAACACCTCCGGGCCGCGCACGATGGCCCGCCCAATTGCGACGCGCTGGCGCTGCCCGCCCGAGAGCGCGGCGGGCTTGCGGTCCAATAGCGCGTCGAGCTTGAGGATCTTGCTCGCCTCGGCCACTTTCTCGCGAACCTCGCGCGCCGGATGGCCGGTCATCTTGAGGCCAAACCCCATGTTCTGGGCGACGGTCATATGCGGGTAGAGCGCGTAGGATTGAAAGACCATCGCCACCCCGCGCGCCGCCGGATCCACCCGGGTGACGTCGCGGTCGCCGATCGAGATCGTGCCGTCGGAGGTTGCCTCCAGCCCCGCGACCATGCGCAGAAGGGTGGATTTCCCGCAGCCCGAGGGCCCGACAAAGACGCAGAACTCGCCGTTCTGCACCTCCAGATCGACCCCATGGATCACCTCGACATCGCCAAAGCGTTTGATCACCTTCTGAAGCGTCAGTCCGGACATGTCAGGCTCCCATGGATTTGGTCGTGCGGGGGGTGGTGGGAAAGCGCCAGCCTTCGGCATCCTCGGCGATGCGGGCCGCCGCCCCGTTCAGACGCGGCGCATGGGCGGCAAGCGCGGTCAGGCTGAGGCGCGCCGTCGATCCGGTCACCGAGAGCGCGCCCAGCACCCGTCCGTCGCGGGCGCGCACCGGCACGGCGACGCAGATGATGCCGGGCTCATGCTCTTCATTGTCAAAGGCATGGCCGCGGGCGCAGATGGCGGCAAGCTCGGCGCGCAGGGCAGCGGCGTCGGTCAGGGTGTGGGGGGTGAAGCGCTGGAAGGCCTGATAGGGGATCAACCGTTCCAGCGTCTCGGCATCCTGATAGGCCAGCATCGCCTTGCCGACCCCGGTGCAATAGGCTGGGCCGACCTTGCCGGCCTCCGAAAACATCTCGATGGGCCGGGCGGCGTTGCGCTTGTCGACATAAAGCACCTGACCGGCATCGAGCTGGGCAAGATGCACGGTTTCGCCCAGATCGGCCGACAGCGCATCGAGATGGGGCCGCGCGATCGGGGCCAGCGAGGCGTCGCGCCAGGCGGTGTGGGCAAGCCGGACCAGACGCAGGCCGAGATGGTAGGTCTGCCGCTCCTCATCATAGCTCAGCATGCCCTGGCTGGTCAGGGTGCGCAGGATGCGAAAGAGGGTTGCCTTGGGATAGGGGCTGGCGGCCAGCAGCTCAAAGAGCCGCACCGGGCGTCCAAAGGCTGCGACCTGGTCGAGTACGGCGAGCGCCTTGCCGACCGTGCCATCCCGGCGCTCGGCATCGCCCAGGCCGGCCGGATCGGACGTGTCTGTTGCGGGCTTTGCCGGGGCGTGACCTGCTGGGGCCTGACCTGCTGGCATCTGACCTGCTGGCACCTGACCCGCAGCGGCCTGGGATGGCCCGGGTTCAGGCAGCCCGGGCGTGTGTGGCCCAGGTTTCAGCGGCACAGCGTCGGTGGCTGCCGCACCCGTCGCCGCGGCCTTCTTTGCCCCGGTTGGAGCCTTTCTTCCCGCGAATTGCGCGGTCATGACATTTCCTCCCGCCCTCGGTCGCCCAGGAGCGGGTCGCCAAAGGTCTCTTGACAAGTCTAGGCGGAATGCGGTCAGGTATCAATAATCAAAACCTCGTTCCAAATAGTGGAACTTGCGGGAGGACGCAAATGAAAACGACCCGGACCCTGGCCACCCTGGCCGTGGCGGCGCTGCTTGGTTCTGGCGCGGCCGCTCAAGATCAGTTGAGCGGCGATCTGAAGATCTTCCTCGACACCTCGAACCCCGCCCCGCGCGCGACGATGGAAGAGCTGATCGGCGATTTCCAGGCGCTGCACCCGGAGCTCAACATCGAAACCACGATCATCGATCGCGAGGCCTATAAGACCCAGATCCGCAACTTCCTGACCGCGAACGCGCCGGACGTTGCCACTTGGTATGCGGGCAACCGGATGCTGCCCTATGTCGAGCCGGGCCTGTTTGAGGACGTGTCGGATCTGTGGGAGGGCGAGCTGAGCGAGAAGCTGGCCTCGACCAAGGCCGCGATGACCATCGATGGCAAGCAATGGGGCGTGCCCTATTCCTATTACCAATGGGGGGTCTATTACCGGCTCGACATCTATGAGGAGCTGGGGCTGGAAGAGCCCACCGATTGGGAAAGCTTCAAGGCCAACTGCCAGGCGATCCTCGATTCGGGCCGGAAATGCTTTACCATCGGCACGAAATTCCTGTGGACCGCGGCGGGCTGGTTTGACTATCTCAACCTGCGCCAGAACGGCTATGAGTTTCATATGGACCTCACCGCCGGCAAGGTGGAGTGGACCGACCAGCGGGTGGTGGACACGTTCGGGCGCTGGCGCGAGCTCATCGATATGGGCGCTTATGTCGACAACCACACCTCCTATAGCTGGCAAGAGGCGCTGCCCTTCATGGTGCAGGGCGATGCGGCGGCCTATCTGATGGGCAATTTCGCCGTCGCGCCCTTGAAGGATGGCGGGCTGACCAATGCGCAGCTCGATTTCCATCAATTTCCGGAAATCACCCCGGGCATCCCGATGGCCGAGGATGCGCCGACCGACACCTTCCACATCCCGGCCAATGCCGAGAACAAGGAGAATGCCCGCGCCTTTCTGCGCTTTGTGGTCGAGGCGCAGAACCAATCCATGATCAACGCACAGCTCGGCCAGCTGCCGGTCAACCGGGACAGCTCGGTCAACCCGGACGACAAATTCGTCGTCGAGGGCTTTGCGATGCTCAACGATGCCTATGCGCTGGCGCAGTTCTTTGACCGGGACGCGCCGGCGGAGATGGCGAAGCTGGCGATGGAGGGGTTCCAGGAATTCATGGTCAAGCCGGACAATCTCGACCGGATCCTGGCCCGGCTGGAGCGCGCGCGCGGACGCATCTACCGCTGAGCAGGCGGGGTCTGCGGTTCCCCTGAGGAGCCGCTCTCAATCGGACGGGCGCTGACGCGCCCGACACCATACGCCTCGTCCGCCCGCTGGGGCGGGACGAGGCCGCCGCCCAGCCCGGAGCGCGCCGCAAAGGGCCCGGGCCGCAGAGGGGATGGGTGCCGTGACCGTGATGCGCGATACAGACCAGGCAAGGGCCAGCGTTCTCGACGGGCGGGGCTGGTTTCACCGCAACCAGCTGGCGCTGACGCCGGCGCTGTTCCTGGCGCCGGGGATCCTCTTTTTCCTGGTCTATGTGATCATCCCGATCTTCCAATCCTTCGAGATCTCGCTTTACGATTGGGACGGGTTGGGCACGCCCAGCTATATCGGGCTTGAAAACTACGACGAGCTTTATTGGGACGACGCGTTCTACACCTCGTTGTGGAACAATCTGATCTGGCTGGTGCTCTATCTGCTGGCCATTCCAGCCGGGCTCTTCATCGCGCTCTTTCTCAACCAGAACGTTCGCGGCATCCGGCTTTACAAATCGCTCTTCTTCTTTCCGTTCGTGATCAGCCAGGTCGTGGTCGGGCTGGTGTTTTCGTGGTTTTACGACCCCACATTCGGCCTGTTCAACGAGATCATCGGGGTGGTCGGGCTCGGCCCCGTGAACGTGCTGGGCGATGAACGTTGGGTGACCTATGGCATCATCGCCGCCGGGCTCTGGCCGCAAACCGCCTATTGCATGATCCTCTATCTCACCGGGCTCAACGCGGTCGATCCCGAGCAGGTCGAGGCTGGGCGGCTCGACGGGGCCAAGGGCTGGCGGATGCTGTGGTATGTGATCCTGCCGCAGCTGCGCCCGGCGACCTTCATTGCCTTTGTGGTCACCATCATCGGGGCGCTGCGCAGCTTTGACCTCATCTCGATCATGACCCAGGGCGGGCCGTTCGGCTCGTCGCGGGTGCTGAGCTTTTACATGTTCGAGGTGGCGCTGTCGGAATACGGGTTCCGCATGGGCTATGGCGCGGCGATTGCGGTGGTGCTGTTCCTGATCATGCTGGTTTTCATCGGCTATTTCCTGTGGTCGATGGCGCGCGACGAGCGGAGGGGCTGAAATGTTTCCACGTCCCATCGAAACTGCGTCCCCTGGCTGGCGCGCCGGGTATCAGGGGCTGGTGCCGCTGGCGCTGATCTTCTGGCTCCTGCCGCTGATCGC
>JBCDDO010000232.1:0-5249 GCA_039180245.1 Pseudomonadota bacterium
AATACTGGCTGTCCTCGCGCGCCGGATCGATGATCTGCAGGAGGCCGATCGGGCGGTCGCCGAGCATGGCGATCAGCAGCGACCGCCAAGGCGGGTCTTAGCGCAGCATCTCGGCCCAGTCCCAGCCGCCGATGCCGGCCTGCTGCACATGCGGCTCGGCCTCCCAGGCGTCGAGCTGGGGCCGATCGGCCGGCGTCGCGGCACGCAGGGTCACCATCAGCGCGGCAGGATCTGGTCGAGCGCAAACCAGGGCGACATCCGCTCGGTCTCGGATCCTGGCGCATGGGTCCAGGCCGCCCCGAAAGAAAGCCCAGCGACAAGCGGCTGATGCGCCTCCAAAAAGAGCGCGATGCCCGGGTTGCGGTCGGAAAACCCGGTCTGGTGCAGACCGTGCTTGCCCGCCAGCCATTCAGCGTTGCGCATCCCAAAGGCCCCGGCCAGCCCGTCGGCCTGCACCTCCCAGGCCAGCAGCCACTCGCCCGGCGCAAACCGCGCCACCATGCCGGTGGCCAGATCGGCCGTCAGCATCAGCGTGATCGCGTCGCTTGGGGTGACCGCAAGCTGCAGCCCACCCAAGGCAGCGCCATCCACGCGCATACCCTCGGGCAAAGCCGCATTGGCCGCCGTCACCGCATCGGCATTGCCCGAGGCCGCGGCCAGCACCACCCCGCCAAACGGGGTCTCCATTTCCAGATCGGCCATGGCCGGTCAGGCGGCCTGCTGTGCAGACTGGACATGCGAAAAGGCCCAGTCCAGCCAGGGGGTCAGCGCCACGATATCGGCGGTGTCGACTGTCGCCCCGCACCAGATGCGCAGGCCCGGCGGCGCATCGCGATAACCGCCGATGTCATAGGCCACGCCTTCCGCATCAAGCAGCGCCACCATGTCCTTAACAAAGGCGCGCTGTGCGGCCTCGTCGAGCCCGGCAACCGCGGGATCGGTGATCTTGAGACAAACGGAGGTGTTGGAGCGCAGCGCAGGATCGGCAACCAGGTTTTCGACCCAGGGCGTGGCATCGACCCAGGCCTGCAAAGCCGCCAGATTGGCATCGGCCCGGGCCATGACCGGGGCAAGCCCGCCCAGCCCCTCCATCCAGGCAATGGCGTCGAGCGCATCGGCCACCGCCCACATCGAGGGGGTGTTGATCGTCTCGCCCTTGAAAACCCCCTCGATCAGCTTGCCGCCCTTGGTCAGGCGAAAGATCTTGGGCAGCGGCCGGTCGGGCGTGAAGGTTTCCAGCCGCGTCACCGCGCGGGGGCTGAGGATCAGCACGCCATGCGCCGCCTCGCCGCCCATCACCTTTTGCCAAGAGAATGTCGCGACATCGATCTTGGCCCAGGGGATCTCCTGCGCAAAGACCGCCGAGGTCGCATCGCAAATCGTCAGCCCGGTGCGCGTGTCGTCGATCCAGTCCGCATTGGGGACCCGCGCGCCCGAGGTGGTGCCGTTCCAGGTGAACACCACATCCGCCTCCGGCCGAACCGCGGCCAGATCGGGCAGCGCCCCGTATTCGGCGGTCAGCACCCGACACTCGGACAGCTTGAGCTGCTTTTGGGCATCGCTCACCCAGCCCGCGCCGAAGCTCTCCCAGGCCAGCATGTCGACAGGCTGCGACCCCAGCAGGCCCCACATCGCCATTTCCACCGCCCCGGTGTCGGAGGCCGGCACGATCCCAAGCCGATACTCGGCGGGCAAGCCCAGCAGAGCATGGGTTCGGTCGATCAGATCCTTGAGCTGCGCCTTGGGGCCCGCAGCCCGGTGCGAGCGGCCCAGCCAGGCCTGAGCGGCAATGGCCTCGGCCGACCAGCCGGGACGTTTGGCGCAGGGTCCAGACGAAAAATCAGCACGCGCAGGCCGCGCCTGCGGTTTGGGGAGGCTCATGGACGGCTCCGACGTCAGGGCGGGTTTCCTGAGCCCGCCCCCGTCCGCCCTTGCCTGAGGACTGGCCCGCCCCCGCCTTAGGCGCAGGCCGGCCTAAGCGTCAACCGCAAATCTGTGACGGTTTCGAGCGGTCATCGGCGCCAGAACGGTTTGGCGGCCTCCAAAAGGGCGGCTTCCCGGCTCAGCCCGATATCGGAAAGCTCATGCGCGGTGAGCCCCTGCAAAGCTCTGCGTGACGCAGCGCGGTGCGACCAGAGCGCCAGGCGGCGGGCAAGCGCGATGAGGATCTTCGAGCTGACCGGCAGGACCAGTAGTCTTTCAAGTTCTTGAAGTTCTTTTACCTTTGATGTCATGGTGATGCCTTCCTTTCTTCAAGTTGCCTTGACGCTGTGACATCGCCATCTAGCCGGACGCCGTGCCGCGGCTCCACCCGGATCCAGACCGCAGGAATCGGGTGCGGCGCCACACCCCAGCGCACGCCCATGCGCGCGGCCCTCGATCCTTCTTCTTGGCAAAAATACTCCCGCCGGAGGCGTTCCAGCGCTGCCCCAGGCGCGGCTGGCGCCCAGAATTTAGGCCGCCGCCACTTCCGCGCAGATCTCGTTGACAATTTCGGCCAGAAGACCGCGATCCTCGCATTCGCCCATCACCCGGATCAGCGGTTCGGTGCCGGATTTGCGCACGACCAGACGGCCTGAACCGCCCATCCGCGCCTCACCGTCGCGAATCGCGGCGCGGACCGGCTCACTGGCCAGTGGATCCTCAGCGCCCGCAAAGCGCACATTCTTCAAAAGCTGCGGCACTGGGGCGAACACTTTTCCCAGCTGCGACAACGGCCGGTCGCTTTCAACCAGCGCCGCCAGCACCTGCAGCGCCGCAATCAACCCATCACCCGTGGTGGTGTGATCCGACATCACGATATGGCCCGACTGCTCACCGCCAAGGTTCCAGCCGCCGGCGCGCATGGCTTCGACGACATAGCGGTCGCCCACGCGGGTGCGCTCCAACCGCACGCCCTGACCGGCCAAATGCCGCTCCAGCCCCAGATTCGACATCACGGTGGCCACCAGCGTGTCCCCGCTCAGGCGTCCTTGCCGTGCCCAGCGGCCGGCGATCAATCCCATGATCTGATCGCCGTCAATGATCGATCCGGCTTCGTCGATCACAATCACCCGGTCGGCATCCCCGTCCAGCGCAATGCCAAGATCCGCGCGGTCCGCGAGCACCGCACGCCGCGCGGCTTCCGGGTCGGTCGATCCGACCTTGTCGTTGATGTTAAAGCCATTGGGCGTCACCCCGAGCGGAACCACATCGGCGCCAAGCTCCCACAACACCTCGGGGGCCGTGCGATAGGCCGCACCATGGGCGCAATCGACCACGATCTTGAGCCCGTCAAGCCGCAGCCGGCGCGGAAAGGTGGTCTTGGCGAATTCGATGTAGCGCCCGCGCCCGTCATCGATGCGCGTGGCCTTGCCGATCTGGGCCGGGGGCGCAAGATCGGGCGGCTCGTTGAAATAGGCCTCGATCGTCTCTTCGGCGGCATCGGAGAGCTTGTAGCCATCCGGGCCGAAAAACTTGATGCCATTGTCTTCGAACGGGTTGTGGCTGGCCGAGATCATCACGCCCAGATCGGCCCGAATTGAGCGTGTGAGCAGCCCCACCGCGGGTGTCGGCACCGGCCCCAGCAGATACACGTCAACACCCACGGAGGTGAGGCCGGCCGTGATCGCCGTTTCAAGCATATAGCCCGAGCGCCGGGTGTCCTTGCCGATCACGACCCGGTGCTGATGACTGCCCGAGCGAAAGTACCGCCCCGCGGCCATGCCCAGTCGCATCGCCGCCTCCGCCGTCATCGCGCCGGAATTGGCCCGGCCCCGCACCCCATCTGTGCCAAACAGCGCTCGTCCCATTGCCCCACCTGTTTTTTTTCGCCTTGCTGGGTTCACCCAGCCCCACCTGCCTTTGGCGCGGTCGTGGCATCTGGGCCAGCTTGGCAGTTCGCTTCCGGTCCTTCGGCTTCGGCCCAGGGCATCCCGCAAAGCTCTGCAATTCAAACGCTTTTGCCCGCTCCGCCGTCGCTGGGCAAGAGCACTGTTTATTTCACATTCTCTTGCGTGCAATAATTAGTGACATATTTTCTCATGTGGTTTTATTGGAATGCAGCGCCCTCTGCGTTAAATACGCATCCAAAGGCCCAGGATGGCCAGCAAAAGGAGAGCCGCATGGCACGCCGCACGCTTCCTGTGATTCTGACCGCAAACGATCTGATGGATGGCGACGCTGTCTGGTGGACCGACGCTGGCTGGAGCCGCGTGATCGCGCGCGCGCGCCGCTTTGACAGCGCCAAAGAAGCGGCACCTGTGCTCGAAAGCCTTGGCCAGGACAGCTCAGCCATCGGTGTCTATGCGGTCGAGCTCGACCCTGAAACCGACGCGCCTGCCCTGCGGCGCGAGGCGATCCGCGCCGCGCGCGAGCCCAGCTTTGCCTATCTGTCAGCGGCAGCTCATTCCCTGGCACCCGGTCGGCGCGAGGCGGCCTGATGTACCGCTATGACGAGTTCGACGCGCAGATCGTGCGCGAGCGCGTCGCTGAGTTCCGGGCGCAGGTTGCACGACGCATCGACGGGTCGCTGACCGAGGAGGAGTTCAAGCCACTGCGGCTGATGAACGGGCTCTATCTGCAGCTTCACGCCTATATGCTGCGCGTGGCCATCCCCTATGGCACGCTGTCCAGCCGACAGATGCGCCAGCTCGCCATGATCGCCGAGCGCTGGGATCGCGGCTATGGGCATTTCACCACCCGCCAGAACATCCAGTTCAACTGGCCGGTCTTGCGCGATGTGCCGGAGATGCTGCAGGCATTGGCCGAGGTCGAGATGCATGCCATCCAAACCTCGGGCAATTGCATCCGCAACACCACCTCCGACCCCTTTGCCGGGGCTGCGACCGATGAGATCGAAGATCCGCGCATCACCTGCGAGCTGATCCGGCAATGGTCGACCCTGCACCCGGAATTCACCTTTCTGGGTCGCAAGTTCAAAATCGCGGTGACGGCGGCCAGCCAGGACCGCGCGGCGATCCGCGTGCATGACATCGGCATCGAGATTCTGCGCAACGAGGCTGGTGAGACCGGCTATCGCATCCTGGTCGGCGGTGGCCAAGGCCGCACCCCGATGATCGCCAAAGAGCTGCGTGGCTTTCTGCCTCGCGCGGATTTGCTGCCCTATCTGGAGGCGGCGCTGCGCGTCTACAATCTGATGGGTCGGCGGGACAACAAGTACAAAGCCCGCATCAAGATCTTGGTCCATGAGATGGGCATCGAGGCCTATCGCGAGATGGTCGAGGACGAGTTTGCCCGCAGCGATCGGG
>JBCDDO010000233.1:0-5248 GCA_039180245.1 Pseudomonadota bacterium
CCGAATTTGCCGCGCGTGAGGCGCCGTTGCAGGACGATTACATCGACTGTTGGGACGGGCTGGAGAAGAAGTTCGACGGGACGCCAGGGTTGAAATAACCATTCGCACGGGATCCGCCCGTCACAGCTTGGCCGCGTTTTTGGGGTTCTGTGGCGCCAAGCGGTGTGGGAGCGTGAGATGGATTTTCTGAAAGCGCCGGAGGCCGAGGCCTCCACCCTTGAGACAGTGATGGGCTTTGTCATGGATTATCCCTTGATCACGGCCCTGGGCGCTGGCCTCTGCCTGGCAATGCTGTTTCGGGGCATCGGCCTGGGCGGCGGCGATGGTGGCGGCGGCTGGGGCGATTCCGGTGGCGGCGATGGCGGCGGCGGCGACTGACCGCCTCAAGAATGCCGCCCTAAAAATGACGACGGACAGGGAGAGGGAATGCTCAAGAAAAGCTGGGTGGAGAGTGCGAACGGAGCAGACGCGCCTTTTCCGCTGAACAATCTGCCCTATGGCGTGTTTTCGGACAGCAACGCACCCCGTTGTGGCGTGGCCATTGGCGACCAAATCCTCGATCTGGCCGGGTTGGAGGCTGCGGGGTTGCTAGATGCCGGTGCGCTGGTCTTCGCCACCCCGTCGCTCAACGGCTTTATGGCGCTGGGGCCTGCCGCCTGGGACGCCGTGCGCACTCGTCTGACCGATTTGCTGGCCGAGGGGGCAGACCGAACCGCCGCGCCCTATCTGCGGCCCCAAGCGGGAGCCACGATGCATCTGCCCTTTGAGGTCAAGGGCTACACGGATTTCTACGCAGGACGGCATCACGCGACCAATGTCGGCACCATGTTTCGCGGCGCCGAGAATGCGCTGCCGCCCAACTGGCTGTCGATCCCAATCGGCTATAACGGTCGGGCCTCCACCGTGGTGGTCTCGGGCACGCCGATCACCCGCCCCTTGGGCCAGATGAAGCCGCCCACGGCCGAGGCGCCCATTTTCGGCCCTTGCAAGCGGCTTGATATCGAGCTGGAGATGGGCGCCGTCATCGGCACCCCCAATGCGATGGGCCGGCCGGTCAGCGTGGCCGAGGCCGACGCGATGATCTTCGGCTATGTGCTCCTAAACGACTGGTCGGCGCGCGACATCCAGGCCTGGGAGTATCAGCCGCTCGGCCCGTTTCAGGCCAAGGTCTTTGCCACCACGATCAGCCCCTGGGTGGTCAACAAGGCGGCGCTTGAGCCCTTCCGCACCGCAACGCCGGCGCGCGAACGCCCGCTTCTGCCCTATCTGCACGAGCCCGGCCCAATGCTCTATGACATCGATCTTTCGGTTCTGATGCAGCCCGAGGGCGCGGCCCGGCCCACGACCATCGCGCGCACGAATTACCGCGAGATGTATTACTCTGCCGCCCAGCAGCTCGCCCATCACGCGGTAGGGGGCTGTCTGATGCAGACCGGCGATCTTCTGGGTTCGGGCACCATCTCGGGCCCCACGCCGGAGAGCCGAGGCTCGCTTTTGGAGCTGAGCTGGGGCGGCAAGGAACCGATCACCCTGGACACGGGCGAGACCCGCAGCTTTCTTGAAGACGGCGATATCATGACCCTCACCGGCTGGGCGCAGGGCGCAGGCTATCGCATTGGCTTTGGCGACTGCGTGGGCGCGATCCTGGCATCGCCGGCCGAACCGAACTGGGAACAGTAACATGAGCAAGAGCTTCGCCTCGGCCGGCGATATGGCTGAAAAGACCATCAGTTTCACCGAGATCGGGCCGGGGCTTTGGGCCTTCACGGCGGAAGGCGACCCCAATACCGGGGTGATCATCGGCGATGACAGCGTGATGATCGTCGAGGCTCAGGCCACGCCGCGCCTTGCCCGCAAAGTCATCGAAAAGGTCCGCGAGGTGACCGACAAGCCGATCACCCATCTGGCGCTGACCCATTACCATGCGGTGCGGGTGCTCGGCGCCTCGGCCTATGGCGCGCGTGAGATCGTGATGTCCGAAAAGGCCCGCTCGATGGTTGCCGAGCGCGGGCAGGAGGATTGGGACAGCGAGTTCGACCGCTTCCCGCGGCTTTTCCAGGGGCATGAGGAGATCCCGGGCCTGACCTGGCCCAGCACCACCTTCACCGACCGGATGAGCCTGTATCTGGGCACACGCCGCATCGATTTGATGTTTCTGGGCCGGGCACACACGGCAGGCGACATTGTCATCTATGTGCCCGACGCGAATGTGATGTTTACCGGCGACATCGTGGAGTACCGCTCAGCCTGCTATTGCGGCGATGGGCATTTCCACGATTGGCCCGGCACGTTGGAGCGGATCCGGCGGTTCGACCTCGACGCCATCGCGCCCGGGCGCGGCGATGCGCTGGTGGGGTCCGATATGGTCAATGCCGCGCTCGACAGCACGGCCGATTTCGTCCGCTCGACCTATCGCCCCGTCGCCCGGGTCGCGCTGCGCGGCGGCTCGTTGAAGGAGGCTTGGGATGCCGCCCGCGCCGCCTGCGACCCGAAATTCGCCGAGTATGCGATCTATGAGCATTGCCTGCCCTTCAATGTCGCGCGCGCCTATGACGAGGCGCTGGATATTGACACGCCGCGCATCTGGACCGCGGCGCGCGACAAGTCGATGTGGGCGGCATTGCAGGGCTGAGCGATGTCGGGCTGGTTTGATCGGATGCGGACGCGGATGCGGATCCGCCGCGCGATCCGGCTGCGCTATCATCTGCGCAAATCCTACGGGACGTCGGACAGCTACACTGCCGATCAGGTCCGTGTGACGGCCAAGACCCAGCGGCTGTCGTCGGAGACGCTGATCTGGGCGCTCGCGCTTTACTGCACGCAGGCCGAATTCGCCGCAGCCGAGATTGCCGGAGACTACACCGCGCTGCGGGCCGAGATGGACGAGGCGCTCAAGCGCAACGCAGCCCTTGCGGGCAGCGAGGGGGTCGGCGACGACCAGGCCATCCTGCTGGGCGGCAATGTCGATGGCGGCGGCTCGGATGGCGGCGATGGCGGGAGCGGCGGCGGCGATGGGGGTGGCGGTGGCGATTGAGGCCAGAGGAGATCAAAGCGCGCCCGGCGCCGCGCAGCGCCCAGATCACTTTCTGCGGCAGGCACAAAACAATGCCTGGGCCAACGCAACGCTCTTTGCGGCCTTGGACGGGGTGAGCGCGGAAAGCTTTGCAGCATGGCGGCCCGGCTTTTTTCCGGCGCTGTCGCGGACGCTCAACCATGTCTACGAGGTCGATCTTTTCTACATCGACGCATTGACCCGTGGCGGGCGTGGCCGCGTGGTGTTTGACCGCAGCGACATCGCCGATCCGGCCGCGCTTGGTGCAGCCCAGGCTGCGGCGGACCGCATGCTGACAGCCTTTTGCGCCGATCTAACCCCGGCTGCGCTGGGCGAGTTTCGCGACACCGACCGGGCCAACGGGCCGGTTGCAGAGCGTGTGGACTGGTTGCTTTTGCATCTTTTTCAGCATCAGATCCATCATCGGGGTCAGGCCCATGTGCAGCTTCAGCATGCTGGCATCGCGCCCCCGCAGCTCGACGATTTTTATCTTGCCCATGGCCGGGTGACATCGGCCATGTCATACTGGAATGATAATACTGGAGAATTTGGATGAGGAATTTGGCATATGCAGCTCAATTGGTACGAAACAAGTTTGAAATCCCTGATTGTTTTAGTGCCGAGCTATTTTGCAGCCTATACCACCGAGAAAATGGTATGGGTCGTCCCGACACTCGTGGCCGCCGGTTTCTTTGCCAATGGGCTCGTTTTGTCGAACACATCGAGGCAAAATTTGGATGAGGAAGACGGGTCTGCGGCGTCTGAACCTGTGGAGAACAAGGACGAAATGACCGAGATTGAGAACGCACATGTCGGCCGCGGAGAACTGCCCGACACGTAAGGCCCAAAGGAGGCGTTTGCTGATGCACCAACGCTACAAGACCCAGTTCCAGCTCTACCCTTATCAGCATTCGCCCGATCAGGCGGCCGACACGCCAATGCGGCACCCCGTCATCATCGTCGGTGGCGGGCCAATCGGCATGGCCCTGGCGCTCGACCTGGGGCTCAAGGGCCAGCGGGTTTTGGTGCTTGACGATCACGACGGTGTCGGCACGGGCAGCCGGGCGATCTGCTTTGCCAAGCGCACGCTGGAGATTGCCGACCGGCTGGGCTGTGGCGATCCGATGGTCGAAAAGGGGATTGTCTGGAATCTCGGCCGGGTGTTCCGGGACGCGCGCGAGATCTTCAATTTCAACCTCCTGCCGGAAGAGGGGCATCGCCGCCCGGCCTTTATCAATCTTCAGCAGCCCTGGTTTGAGCGCTACATCGTCGAGCGGATCCGCACCGCCCAGGCCGCCGGAGCGCCCATCGAGATCCGCGGCCGCAACGCGGTGACAGAGATCGAGGTGAAGGGCGACCATGTCGCCATGACCATCGACACGCCGGACGGGCCTTATCAGGCCGAGGCCGATTGGCTGGTGGCCGCCGATGGCGCCCGCTCGCCGCTGCGCGATATGATGGGCCTGGGCTTTGACGGACGCGTTTTCGAAGACAATTTCTTGATCGCCGATGTGAAGATGAAGGCCGATTTCCCGACCGAGCGCTGGTTCTGGTTCGACCCGCCCTTCAACCGCGATCAATCGGTGCTGTTGCACAAGCAGCCGGACGATATCTGGCGCATCGACTTCCAGCTTGGTTGGAACATCGACCGGCAAGATGTTGTAAAACCTGAAAACGTCATCCCAAGGGTTCAGGCGATGCTGGGCCCGGATGTGGCGTTTGAGCTTGATTGGGTCTCGGTCTACACCTTCCAATGCTGCACGATGGAGCGGTATCGGCATGGCCGCGTGCTCTTTGCCGGCGATGCTGCGCATCAGGTTTCGCCCTTCGGCGCGCGCGGGGCGAATGGCGGCATGCAGGATGTCGACAATCTGGGCTGGAAGCTTGCGGCGGTGTTGAGCGGTGCGGCCGGTGAGACGCTGCTCGACAGCTATCACGATGAGCGCAAGCACGCCGCGGAAGAGAACATCCTCAACTCCACCCGCGCCACCGATTTCCTGACCCCGAAGACGCCGATCAGCCGGCTGTTTCGCGACTCGGTGCTGGATCTGGCCGAGCGGGCGCCCTTTGCCCGGCCTCTGGTGAATTCGGGTCGGCTGTCAGTGCCGGCGGTCTATGACGGCTCGCCGCTCAATGGGCCGGACGATTTCGCGCTGCCCAAGCGCAGCCGACCCGGCGCGCCGGCCAGCGATGCGC
>JBCDDO010000234.1:0-5232 GCA_039180245.1 Pseudomonadota bacterium
GCCCGACCAGTCAATCGGGCCAGCGTCGCCGCGCCTCACAAAAAACCTGACCGGCCAGTGCTGGAATGACAACCCAGGCCGTGGCGACCGAAATCAGGCCGGATTGATGCGCCTGCACGCCCGGTATTTTGCCGGCCAGACAAAAGGCGCGGGTTCAGAAACGCTGCAAGCTGCGCTGACAATGGCTCAGATAACCCCAGCTGCGCGCAGCGACTCGGCCCTGTCACGCATGCCGATCTCGTCGAGAATCGCCAGGGTGTCGGCCCCCATCTGCGGCGCGGGCAGGCTGGGCGGTTCCGCCCCCATCCGCACCGGATTGGCCAGCATTGCGAGCCCCGGCAGCGCCGGATGGTCGGTCGGCACCACCCCGCCACGGTCGCGGAAATAGGGGTTGTCGATGGCCTGGGCGAGGTCATAGACCGGCGCGGCCGGCACGCCGCCGGCCATCTCTGCCATCCACTCGGCCGTGGAGCGGGTGCAGGCGCGCGCATCCAGGATCTGCATCAGCGCATCGCGGTTGGCAAAACGGTCGCGCGGGCCGGCAAAGCGCGGATCCTGCGGCAGATCGGGCACGCCCATGACCTGGCAAAGCCGCTCCCAAAACTTCGGCAGCACGCACATCACAAAGATCCAACCATCGGCGGTGGGCAGCGCTTCGCAGGGCACATGCGCCGGATGGCCCGATCGCGGGCGCCGGCCGGTCATCTCGCCGGCATTGAGATACCAGGTGGCGGGATAGGTCAGCTGGTGCATCGCAACATCGTAGAGCGAGACATCGACATCGCGCCCCTGCCCGGTGCGGGCGGCAGATAAAAGCCCGGCCACCAGCGCGAAGGCGCAGGTCACCCCGGTCATGTAATCGACGAGCGAGAGACCGAACCGGGCGGGCGGCGCGTCGGGCTCGCCGGTCAGGCTCATGAACCCCGCCTCGGCCTGCATGAGATAGTCATAGCCCGGCCAGGCGGCCCGGGGCCCGTCGCGCCCATAGGCCGACAGATGGGCGCAGATGAGGCTTGGCTTGCGCGCGCCCAGTGCAGCATATGTCAGCCCCAGTTTTCCCGGCTGATCGCCGCGCAGATTGTTCATCACCGCATCCATGCGCGGGGCGAGCGCGTGCAGGATCTCCTGACCCTCTGGGGTTTTCAGATCGAGCGTGATCGAGCGCTTGTTTCGGTTAAAAGTCTGGAAGAACTGGCTGTCATTGTCGGGCAAAAGATGCGGGCCGACCTGGCGCGAGCTGTCGCCGCCTGGCCGCCCGGGGCCGGCAGGCTGTTCGATCTTGATCACTTCGGCGCCCATATCCGCCAGATAAAGCGAGCCGAATGGCCCCGCGCCATACTGCTCGGCCGACAGGATCCGGATCCCGTGAAGTGGCAGTTCCGTCATGCGCGCCTCCCAATTTATTTGTCCGGACAAGTTGCGTGGTCGCTCGGCGCTGTCAAGGGATCGCCAGCACCGGGTGCGACGCGCCCAAAGGCGGCACACGCAAAGATCGACGCTTGACATGCGCAGCGATGACCTCAAACTTGTACGGACAAATTCGGGTCGAGGGGAGGCCTCAGGATGACAATCGCTCAACGCGCCGCGGCCGCGGCTGCCTTTTTGGCGTTCGCCATGCCGGCTGCTGCGCAGGATCTGCTGTTTCTGGCCGAGGATGTGCCGGCGGGCCTCAATTATGACGGACCGGCCGCCGCGATCCCGACCAGCCAGACCGGCATGGTCAATCTGATGGAGCCGCTCTTTGCCTATGCCACCAGCCCGGCCAATGACGAGGGGATCATAACCCCGGATTTCGGCACCTTCGAAGGCCGTTTGGTCGAAAGCTGGAGCTTTGACGAGGCGAGCCTGACCTGGACGCTCAATCTGCGCCAGGGGGTGACCGGCTGCAATGGCGCAACCTTCACGGCCGATGATGTGATCTACACTTTTGCCCGGGCCAAATCGATCTCGGGCGCCGCACCCATCGGCTGGTTCCTGTCGAATGTCGGCTCGATCGCCGGCTTCACCACCGATGTCTTTGGCGATGAGACGGCCCGGGTTCTGGGCGATGAGGTCGTCAAGATCGACGACTACACCGTGCAGATCAAACAATCCGAGCCCAACGCGCTGTTCCTGCCCGTGCTCACCATTTTTGGGCTCTACATCTTCGACAAGGAAGGGATGGAGGCCGAGGCCACGGCGGAGGACCCGTGGAGCCACGAATTTGCCAACAATCGCGGCGTGGCAAGCTTTGGCCCCTATTGCCTGGAGCGCTGGACCAAGGATGACGAGATGGTCTTCGTGGCCAATGAAGACTATTACCTCGGCGCCCCGGCGATCAAACGCGTGGTGATGAAAAAGGTGCCGCAAAGCTCCAACCGGGTGGTGATCCTGCGCACCGGCCAGGCGCAGCTGGTGCAAAACCTCACCCCGCGCGAATATGACAGCCTACGCGAGGCGGCCGGGGTGCAGGTGGCCGGCGTGCTGGGCAATTCCAACCTCTTTGTGCATATGAACTTTGCCACACCGCCCTTCGACAACCCGCTGATCCGCCAGGCGATCGCGCATGCGATCCCGACCGAGCAGATCATCGCCAACGCGTATTTCGGCCAGGCGACGCCCTGGCTGGGCCATGTGCCATCGGGCTATCCGGGCTATGCCGAAAGTGCTGCGCAATTCCCCTATGACCCCGAGCGCGCCAAAGCCCTGCTGGCCGAGGCAGGCTTTCCCGATGGTGCGGGGCTTGAGGCGTTTGCCGATGCGTTCCAGCTCACCTATGTGGCTGAGAAGGAAACCACGCTCGGCCCCGTCGTGAACGCCATTCAGACCAGCTTGCGCGCGGTCGGCGTGCCGGTGACGCTGAACCCGATCCCGCAAACGCAATATGGCGACCGGCAGCTGGTCAAGCGCGATCTGCCCTTTGCGATCAACGATCAGGAAAAGCCCATTGGGGTCGATGCAGGCTACGCCATCCAGCTTTTCTTCGTGTCGGCCGATAAGGGCGGGCTCAACAATATGGTCGTCTATTCCTCCGATGAGGTCGACAGCCTCTGGGCCCAGGCGCGGGTCGAGCAGGATGTGGCGGCACGCGACGCGCTTCTGGCACAGATCCAGGATCTCTTGATGGGCGATGTCGTCTGGGCGCCGGTGGTCGAGTACAAAACCCAATGGGCCTTCTCCGACGCCCTGTCCGGGCTGCAATGGCACCCAGACAATTCCGTGCGCTTTGTCGATCTGAGCTATCAGTAACGCAGGCGAAACGGAGAAGCGAAAGCCCCGGCCGGCCCCCATGCTGCTGCGCTATGTGGTCCGGCGGATACTGATCGGCATCGTGCAATTGCTCGGGCTGACGGTTGCGGTGTTCTTCCTGATCCGTCTGCTGCCGGCCGACCCCGTCTCGCGCTTTGTGGGGCTGAATGCGTCGGCCGAGGCCTATGCCCAGGCCGAGGCCAATCTCGGCCTCGACCGACCGCTCGCCACCCAGCTTTTGCACTATCTGGGGCTGGCCCCGTCCGAGGGTGACGGGCTGCTGCAAGGCTCGCTGGGCACAAGCTGGGTCACAGGGTCGACCGTGGCCGCCGAGATCGGCGACAAGCTGCCGCTGACGCTTGAGCTGATCACCGTGAGCTTCCTGGTGGCGTTTCTGATCTCGGTGCCGATCGGCATGCTTGGCGCGCTGCGCCCGGGCGGGCGGGCCGATCAGGGCGTGTTCTTCTACTCACTTTTTGCCGGATCGCAGCCCGAGTTCTGGTGGGGCCTGCTCTTTGTCTTCGTCTTTTTCTTCCAACTCGGCTGGGCACCGGCACCGCTGGGCGTGCTCTCGCCGCTCACCTCCGCCCCGCCCGACGTGACCGGGTTTATCCTGATCGACAGCCTGCTGGCCGGCCGAATGGCGGTGTTTGTGGAGGCGCTGCATCATCTGATGCTGCCGGTGCTCACCCTGGTCTTCATTCTCTCGGGTCCGATCATCAAAATGGTGCGCCAGAACATGGCCCGGGCGCTGCAGTCGGATTTTGTGCTCTATGCCCGCGGCGTGGGGCTGCCGCGCGGCACCGTCGCCCGCTATGCGCTGCGCGCGGCGATGGCGCCCTCGATGACGCTGATCGGGATCCTTTACGGCTTCATGTTGGGCGGTGCGGTTCTGATTGAAAGCGTGTTCTCGCTCGGCGGTCTGGGTCAATTCGCCATCCGGTCGATCCTGGCCTTCGACTATCCGGCGATCCAAGGCGTGGTGCTGGTGATCACCGCGATCTCGCTTGCGGTTTACCTGCTTCTCGACATCCTGCATGCGGTGATCGACCCGCGGGTGGCCTATTGATGGGCGCGCCGGCCAGCGAAACCGTGCAAGAGCACACAGCGCCATTGCCCGGCAGGGGCCGGCCACGACGTGTGAGCGGGCTTTTGGCGCTTGGCATCGCGCTGGTCGCATTGGTCGTGACCCTTGCTGCCATCGGGCCCAGCGTCGCGCCCCATGACCCGACCATCGCAACCGGCGCGGTCAATCTGCCACCGCCGCCGATTGCCGCCTGGCCGGAGCTGTTGGTGGGCGCGATCTTCGGCACGCTCGACGACCCGGTTCATTGGTTTGGCACCGATGCCTCGGGCTTCGATGTGTTCTCGCGCGTCATCTCGGCCCCGCGCACGGATCTCGCCATTGCCCTGGCCGCAAACATCCTGTCGCTGGTGCTGGGGGTGCTTCTGGGCCTGATCGCGGGGTACTTTCGCAACTGGGCGACCGAGACGCTGATGCGGGTGTCCGATGTGCTGCAAAGCTTCCCGGTCTTCATCTCGGCGATGATCCTGGTTGCCCTTGCTGGGCGGTCGACGGTCAATATCGTGCTGGCGCTCAGCCTTCTTTACACACCGATTTACATTCGCCTCACCCGGGCCGAGGTCATGGCCCAAAAAACCCGCGGCTTTGTCGAGGCCGCCCGCGCCATCGGGCTGACCGAGCTGCAGATCGCGCTGCGCCACGTGCTGCCCAATGCGCTGACCCCGGCGCTGATCCAGTCCTCTGTCACCATTGGCTTTGCGATCCTGTTGACCGCGGGCCTTTCCTTCGTCGGCGCTGGGGTGCGCCCTCCGACGCCCGAATGGGGGCTGATGATCTCGACCGGGGCAAACCAGATCATTCTGGGCGAATGGTGGCCTTCGGTCTTTCCGGGGCTGGCGATCTCGCTCACCGTGTTCGGCTTTGCCATTCTGGGCAATGCATTGGAACAGCGTTATGGCGACGGATAGCATTGCCGCCGA
>JBCDDO010000235.1:0-5210 GCA_039180245.1 Pseudomonadota bacterium
GCACCCTGATCCTGGGCCACCGGGTCAGTGAATGGTGCGGCCATGGTCCCGCGCTTGAAGAGGACATCGCGCTGGCCAACACCGCGCTCGACCTGATCGGGCAAACCCAGCTCTGGCTCGGCCTTGCCGCCGAGATCGAGGGCAAGGGCCGCAGCGCCGATGACCTTGCCTATCTGCGCGATGCCTGGGAGTTCCGGAACCTTCTGCTCGTCGAACAGCCCAATGGCGATTTCGGGCAGACCATCATGCGGCAGTTTCTCTTCGATGCCTGGTCTGGCCCGCGTCTCGTCCAGCTTGCCGACAGCACCGAGCCGCGGGTGGCCGAAATCGCCGCCAAGGCCGCCAAGGAGGTGGCCTATCATCTGGAGCGGTCGACCGAGCTGGTGATCGGGCTGGGCGACGGCACCGATGAAAGCCATGCCCGCATGCAGGCAGCGCTCGACCTGCTCTGGCCCTATGTGGGCGAGATGTTTGCCTCCGACGCGGCCGACGATCTGCTGGCCGCAGCCGGCATCGCCCCGGCGCCCGAAACGCTGCGCGATGCCTGGCAGGCCCGGCTTGCCGATGTGATGCGCGAGGCCAGGCTCACCATCCCTCAAAGCGGCTTTGCCCATCAGGGCGGGCGCAGCGGCGCCCATACCGAGCATCTGGGCCCGCTTCTGGCGCAGATGCAATGGCTGCAGCGCGCCTATCCGGGGGCCACATGGTAGCCACCTTGCCGGCAACGGCCGAGATCTGGGACTTGCTCGATGCCGTGCCCGATCCCGAAATCCCGGTGATCTCGGTGGTCGATCTGGGCATCATCCGGGGCGTGGCCTGGGAGGGCGAGACGCTGGTCGTTGAGATCACGCCCACCTATTCCGGCTGCCCCGCCACATCGATCATCAATCTCGATGTCGAAACCGCCCTGCGCGCCCGCGGCATCGACCGGCTGGAGTTGCGCCGGCGTCTCTCACCGCCCTGGACGACCGACTGGCTCTCCGACAAGGGCCGCGCCCAGCTCGAAGACTATGGCATCGCCCCGCCCCAGCCCGCCGGCGGGCCCCAGCGCTGCCCGCATTGCGGTGCGGCCGACCAGCTTGAGCGCGTCAGCCAGTTCGGCTCCACCCCCTGCAAGGCGCAATGGCGCTGCCGGGCCTGCGGCGAGCCCTTCGACTATTTCAAGTGCATCTGAGGAGACGGCGATGGCGCGGTTTCACCCGCTGACCGTGACCGCGGTGGCGCGCACCATCCGCGACGCGGTGGTGCTCACCCTGCGCCCCGACGACCCAGACGCGTTCCGCTTCATCCCCGGCCAGTACCTCACCTTTCGCCAGACCATCGCGGGGCAAGAGATCCGCCGCTCCTATTCGATCTGCGCGGGGCTCGATGATGGCGTGCTGCAGGTGGGCATCAAACGGGTCGCGGGCGGGGCGTTCTCCTCCTGGGCCAACACGGACCTGGCCCCGGGCGACCGGTTGGAGGCGATGCCCCCCATGGGCAGCTTTCACACGCCCCTGGACCCACAGGCCGCGCGGCATATCCTGGGCTTTGCCGGCGGCTCGGGCATCACGCCGGTGCTGTCGATCCTGCGCACGGTGCTGGCGCGCGAGCCGAATTCGCGCGTCACGCTTGTCTATGCCAACCGCGCGCCGCAGACGATCATGTTCCGCGAGGAGCTGGAGGATCTCAAAAACCGCCATATGGGCCGGCTCAACGTCATCCATGTGCTCGAATCCGGGCAAGAGGTAGCGCTCTTCACCGGCCGCGTCGATGCTGCCAAATGCGCCGCGCTCTTCCGGATGTGGATCGATATCGACACGGTCGACACGGCCTTCATCTGCGGACCGCAGCCGATGATGACGGCAATCTCGGGCGCGCTGCGCGACCA
Organism: Pseudomonadota bacterium; assembly: GCA_039180245.1. Lineage (GTDB taxonomy): Bacteria > Pseudomonadota > Alphaproteobacteria > Rhodobacterales > Rhodobacteraceae > J013. Next base: position 1,871 of record JBCDDO010000235.1, read on the forward strand.
TGGGCTGGCCGAAGATCGCATCAAATACGAGCTCTTTGCCGCGGCCCAGCCCGGGCGGTTGGTGCGGCCGGAAGCAACGACCGCCGCCGGCCCGCAGGATCTTTGCGATGCCACAGTCACCATCGACGGCACGGCCCACAGCTTTTCGATGCCGCGCGACGGTCAGACCCTGCTGGCCGCAGCGCTTGAGAACAATCTCGACGCGCCCTATGCCTGCACGGCGGGGGTCTGCTCGACCTGTCGCGCCAAGCTGATCGAGGGCGAGGTCGAGATGCTCGCCAACCATGCGCTTGAAGATTATGAGGTTGCCCGCGGCTATGTGCTGACCTGCCAGTCGCTGCCGCGCAGCGCCAAAGTGGTCGTCGATTACGATCAATAGCAAGGCCCAAACAGCGAGGCCCGAACAGCGACGGCCGAACAGCGAGGCCCGAACGCCCGCCCCTTGGCTAGTCGACCAGCCGGTACTGCTTGCCGGTGTCCAGCGTGTCGACCCCGCCCTGGCAGACGCCCAGCAAATCGGCCTCATCGAGAATGATATCGTTGCCCGCCTGGATCGAGACGCCCTCGGTCTCGCCGGCCAGGCCGGCCAGCTCGACCCCGGCGCGCGAGACGATCTGCACGCCATAAAGCCGGGTGTCGTCGAGCATCCGCACATCGCCGCGGGCGATGATCTGCACCCCGCCGCCCAAGGTGCAGCTGTCATTGCGCCCGATCCGCGAGGTGCCGGTGAAATCCACCGGGCCCTGGTCGGTCACGATCATCACATCCTGCAACAGCACATCCGCCCCGCTGACCGGGCAGTCGAACACCACCGCGACCCGGCGCCAATCGGTCCCGGGCGGCAACACGGCCGGGTTGCCGGTGGTGCAGGCCACAAAGAACACCCGGCCTTCCTCCAGCGGTGCGGACAGATCGGCCACCGTCAGGTTCACAACCGGGCGGGTCGTGTCGATATAGCTTGGCACAAAATCGGGATCCACGGCCAGCACACCGGCGGTGATGATCCGCGTCTCCCAGGCCATTTTGGGCTGCAGCCAGCCCTCGATCGGCTCCACGCTGGGGTCGAGCGGGTTGCCGGCCGAAAGCAGATCATCGCTGTCAACCATGCTGGGCCGCGCGCCACTGGTGAAGACGGCATCATCGGCAATGGTGACGCCGTCCTGGCCATGCACGCAGATCCCGTCGGAAAAGGTGGTGTAGGCCATCACGATCACCCGCCGCTCGGTGATCATCCCGTTGCGCATGCAGGGCCGCTCATGGTTCGTCGCGACGCTGGTGCTCACGATGTTCCAATAGTCAAACCCGATCAGGCGCAAAAACGTCGTCGGCAGGGTGTTGTTGTTGTCCGTCGACCGGCGCAGGATCACCTCGACCGCATCGATATCGGGTGCGCCGGGATTGGTGAACTGCCCGGCCGCCGCGTCCCACACGCCATAGCGAATGTCGGTCACCGCCAGCACATCGCCATGCAGCGCCGGTGCCAGGTTGAGCTCGGCATAATCGTTGGCCGCCAATGTCGCCGCCGAGGTGTCGGGCAGATCGATGATTGCGGCCAGCGCCGCGGCATCGGCCGTCGATTGCAGAAGCGTTTGCATCCGATAGGCGTTGGAGACATCCACGGCCAGACCCGCCAGGATCATAAAGACAATCGACCAGCTGAGGTTCCAAACGGTGATCGATGCTTCGGTGGCGCGCCCAAATGCGGCGCAGGATCTGCGCCAGGCCGCCACAGCGCGATGTGCCGCCCAACGGATCGCGGCAGGTCGAAATGGCCGGGTTTCACCCGTCATGTCCAGCCCCCAAACCCAAAGCCAAGCCCAGGTGGTGTATCCAAAAACACGTCGTGACGTCGGCATCGTGCTGGCAACGCCTATCAAAAAGCGAATAGTCCCAGCCAATGCTACCTATAGGATGTATAGCACATCTGGTGCGCAATGCGCAGCCCCAACTGCCGCGATGTCCGGCGCCGATCTGCCGCAGCGCAGCACAATTCCAGAACACTGCCGCAAAGTCAGGCAGAGTGCGGCGCCAGGAGGGCGCGCCCAGACATCTTGGCCGGCCCGACCCGCGGACCGCGGCGTCGCGGCGGCCCGGGTGCGAATCAGCCCGGCGGCGGATGCACCCGGCGCCAATGTCGCGCGATTTGCGCGCGCGTGGCCACCCAGGCGCCGCCCACCTCGCCGATATGGTCGATGAACCGCTTCAGCGCCAGGGCGCGTCCCGGCCGCCCGACAAGCCGGCAATGCAGCCCCACCGACATCATCCGCCCGCCTTCTTCATGCAGCATGTCGAAACTGTCGCGCAAATAGGCAAAGAACTGATCGCCGGAATTGAACCCCTGGGGGGTGGCAAAGCGCATGTCATTCGCGTCAAGCGTGTAGGGCAGCATCAGGAACGGCCCGTTCGGCCCATCGACATAATAGGGCAGCTCGTCGGCATAGCTGTCGGCTGAATAGGCAAACCCCGCCTCCATGCTCAGCCGCAAGGTGTTGGCCGAGGTCCGGCCCTGGTAAATCCCCTCGGGTGCCGTTCCGGTCAGCGCGGTGTGAATGCGCACCGCCTCGGCGATGTGCTGCCGCTCCTCAGCTTCCGGTATGTCGCGGTAATCGATCCATTTGAGGCCGTGGGTTGCGATCTCCCAGCCCGAGCCGACCATCGCCCGCACCGCGGCGGGATTGCGCGCCAGCGCCGTTGCCACGCCGAACACCGTGACCGGCAGCCCATACCCGGCAAACATCCGATGCAGGCGCCAGAAGCCGGCGCGGGCGCCGAACTCATAGATCGATTCCATATTCATATGGCGCTGTCCGGGCCAGGGCGCGGCGCCGACGATCTCCGACAAGAACGCCTCTGAGGCAGGATCGCCATGCAGGATGCAGTTCTCGCCGCCCTCTTCGTAATTGATCACGAAATTCACCGCGACGCGGGCCTCGCCCGGCCAATTCGGGTCGGGCGGGGCTGCGCCATAGCCGACCATGTCCCGCGGATAGGGGGGCAGATCGCTGTGCTCGGTGTCTTGCGGTGCGTCCGGTGCCGCACCTAGATTTGCGGCATCCGGATCCATGTCGGTTGCAGAACCGGTCTGGTGTCCGGATGCGCCTTTGCGCGCGTCGCCACTCATCGCGCCCCCCTTCGCACGGATTCGGTGCGAAGATCACACGCCACTTGCACGCTGTCTATTGGTCGGGAGCAACGCTGGACCAGAAATCACAGCCAAAAGTCACAGGTCCGGATCTCACAGGCCCGGAAAGCACGGGACCAAAAGCACGGGACCAAAAGCACGGGACCAAAAGCACGGGACCAAAAGCACGGGCCACCAAACATCACAGCACTGGAAACC
>JBCDDO010000236.1:0-5172 GCA_039180245.1 Pseudomonadota bacterium
CATGAATCATGCCGTTAGCCAGAAATCAATGGGTCCTGACCCTAACACACCCATCGCCACAGCCCCAGCTGTGTGGGGTGCCGGTATTCCTGTTAGAGCAGAGCCCGAGCGATTGAAAAACCTATGCTCCAGAGGTGCCGGCGGTGATGATCCTGCCTCATCATCTGGATGCGCACACTTATTGGCATGTGGCCACGCCGGGACAATTCCCGGTTGTTTGAGGTAGGGAGTTCATTATGGTCTGAGCACCTCTCAATGCCGCTGGTGCACGGCCAGGTCTGGCTGGGGAGTGGGCGAAAGGATGCGCCAGAATCCCCTCAGAACCACAAACATGAATGTTTTCAATAAGAAGTTATGATGAAATGGCGGAGAGAGCGGGATTCGAACCCGCGATAGAGTTGCCCCTATACACGCTTTCCAGGCGTGCGCCTTCGACCGCTCGGCCACCTCTCCGGCCGCCAATGGCCTAGCTTCTGGCGCGCCGGCTGGCAAGGGTGGTTTTCTGGTGGGCCCTTGCAAGCCCCTCTCAGATGTCGAGCCTGACCGGCATCGCCTCGCGCAGCGACCTCGCAGCGGCATCGGCAAGCAGCTGCGCCCGCAACCCGTCCGCGGCGCTGGGGGTGGGAGCGCGGCCGCTCTCCAGCGCCGCGATGAAATGGGACATCTCGTGCAAATAGGCCTCGCTGTAGCGGTCCAAGAAGAAATGCCGGTTCGGTGCGCGGCGAAATCCGCCAGGGCCGGCCTCTTCAACCAGGTTTTCGGGCTGGTTGGTCGCCGCAAGCATGCCGGCGGCGCCATGCACCTCGATGCGCTGATCATAGCCATAGACGGCACGGCGCGAATTGGAGATCTGGCAGATCCGGCCCGAAGCGGTTTTTAGGGTCACCGCCGCGCTGTCGATATCGCCCGCGGCACCGATCTTTGGATCGACAAGGCAGGCACCGGCGGCGAAGACCTCGACCGGTTCCTCGTCCAGAAGAAACCGCGCCATGTCCAGATCATGGATCATCATGTCACGAAAAAGCCCGCCGGAACTGCGGATATAGTCGAGCGGCGGCGGTGCCGGGTCCCGCGAGGTTAGGGTGATCATTTCGACGGCACCGATTGCGCCGTCGCGCAACCGGGCCTCAAGCGCTGCAAAACTCGGATCGAACCGGCGCTGAAACGCGGTCATGAACGGCACATGCGCCGCTGTGACAGCTCCGATACAGGCGCGCACTCGCTCAGTGTCGAGATCGATGGGCTTTTCGCAGAAGATCGCCTTGCCGGCGGCGGCCGCAGCGTGGATGAGGTCGAAATGCGTGTCGGTGGGCGTGCCGATAACTACCGCATCGATATCGGCGCTCGCAATCAAGGCCGAGGCCTCTCGGGGCTCCGCCCCATAGACGGTTGCAAGAGCGTCCGCCGCGTCGGGCCGCGCATCGGCGACCGCCACCAGCTTGGCGCGCGTGCGAAGCTGGTCAAGGCTGCGGGCATGGACCTGCCCGATCCGCCCGCATCCAAGGATCCCGATCCCGATCATGCGTCACTCTCCCGGGCCAAGGGCGCGGATCACCGCGCGCGCGGCAGCCTCCAGCCGTGGCTCGACGGCGCTGAGGATCCGCACACGGTCAAACTCGATCGGCGCGGCGGTCAAAGCCTGGCGCAGGGCCGCCCCGAAGACCATGCGAAGCTCCGTGCCGATGTTGAATTTGGCAATCCGTGAGGAGCGCGCCAATGCCCGTCGCTGGATTTCGGGCACGCCCGACCCGCCATGGATCACCAAGGGCGTTTGCGTCAGCGCCTCGATGGCCCGGATCCTTGGCTCATCGAGCCCGCCTTCCCGGTCTTGTTGAAGATGCACGTTGCCCACCGAGACGGCGACGGCATCGACCCCGGTTTCGGCCGCAAAGATCCGCGCTTCCTCGGGATCGGTGCCCTGCGAAGCCTCGGCACCTCGCTCGCCCGCCGAATAGCCCACAAAGCCGATCTCGCCCTCACAGGAAATCCCGGCCTCATGCGCCAAACGCACGATCCGCGCGGTTTGGGCGATGTTTTCGGCCAATGGCAGGCGCGAGCCGTCAAACATCAGCGACGTGAAACCCGCGTCCAGCGCCGCGGCGCAGTCCTCAAAACTGTCGCCATGGTCGAGATGCGCGACCACAGGCACCGACACACTTTCGGCCAGGTGCCGAAACATCGCCCCCAGCACAGGCAAGGGTGTGTGGGCGCGGCAGGAAGGGCTGGCCTGCAGGATCACCGGCAGCCCTTCGGCCTCGGCGGCCCGCGTGTAGGCGCGTGCGTCCTCCCAGCCCAGACAGACCAGCCCGGCGACCGCATAGCCGCCGGAATTGGCCGGGATCAGCACCTCTGAAAGCGTGGCCAGGGTCATTTGAACTTGGCGATCATGTCCATGATGCCAGGGATTGTGTGGAGCTGCTCGGCATGGGTGGGCTGGAAATACTGCACCAGCGAACGCTGCGAGAGCCCGCCCAAAATGGTGAAGTAGTACATCTCATAGCCCGGCATGACCACGCAGGGATGATAGCCCGCATCCAGGCAAATCGTGGACCCGTCGATCAGGTGAAAGGCCTGGCCGACCGCGTCGCCCTCCTTTTGCAGCACCTGCACGCCCATCCCGTAATTGGGCCGGAAGCGGAAATTGTAGGTCTCGTCATGGCGGGTTTCGTCGGGCAGACGGTCGGTGTCATGCTTGTGGCTGGGAAAGCCCGACCAGCCGCCCTGGCCCACCGTGTAAAGCTCGCTGACAAGGAGCCGGCCAACCTGGCCATGCTGCTTCTGGCCCAGGATGTGCTTGATCTTGCGATGCGTCTTGGTGTCGTCCGAGCCGTATTGCACCAGATCGATTTCATCGGCGCGCACGGCAAAGGGCTCCAGAACCTCGGCGAATTTTGCCCCGGCAATGAAGATCTCGGCAGATTCGGTCAGGCAGGTGAAGCTGGCTGACGCCCCGCTGGGCACATAGACGCCCTCGGGCTCGCCATCCCACACATCGCTGCCGCGCCCGCCCAGATCCTTGGCCGAAAAGCCGCCGACCGCGACATCGACCGCACCGGTGGCCGGCACGATGCAGGTCTCATAGCCCGGAACGTCATAGTCAAAGCGCTCGCCTGCCTTGAGCTTGACGATGTTGAAGTAGTTCAGCGGCACCACGGCGTCATCGGCACCCACAATCGGCTCGTTTTTGTTGTCATAGGGCGGGATGTGCATGCTGTCCTCTCAGGGCGTGGTTGTGTGGGGGCTTTCGGGGTCAGTCGGGCCGGGATGGGCGGCAAGAAACGCCGCCAGATCGGCCTCATCGGGCAAGGCCGCAGCACAACCGGGGCGCGACACCACGATCGCCGCGCAGGCCGAGCCGCGCAAAACGGCCTCGCGCAGCGACTGACCGGCCGCAAGGCCCGACAGAAGCCCGGCCATAAAGCTGTCGCCCGCGCCATTGGGTTTGACCGCGGTGACAGGGTAGATGCCGGTGCGGATCTCGGCACCATCGGCAAAGGTCACCGCCCCGCCCTCGCCCATCTTGTAGATCACGATCCGGCCCGGTGTTTCGGCCAAGTCTCGCGCCATAGCCAGACCCTGGTCCTGCCCGCCGGCCATAAAGCCGAACTCCTCGTCATTGCCCACGATCATGTCCGATGCAGCGCCCGCGCGCGACAAAACCTCGGCTGCGACCTGCGGCGAAGGCCAGGAATAGGGGCGATAGTCGATGTCAAAGATGATCGGCACGGCCTGGGCGCGCGCACGGTCGATGGCCGCGAAGGTCGAGCTGCGGGCGGGCTCTCCCGCAAAGACGGTGCCGGCCGTGACCAGCGCGCCAAAGCGGCTGAGATCCACCCGGTCGGTGTCCTCGACGGTGACCTCGAAATCCGCCGCGCCATTGCGGTAGAGCACGTTCTGGAAGCCCTCCAGCACGCTTTCATAGATCGCGACCTGGTTGCGGAACTCGCCGCCAACCGAGCGCACATATTCCGTGCCCACCCCATATCGGCGCAAGGCGTTGCGGCAGAACCGGCCCACCGCATCGTCCGACACCGAGGTGACGATCGACGCCTGCCCCCCGAACTTGCAGATCCCCACGCAGATATTGGCCGAGGAGCCGCCGAGCCCGGAGTGAAAGATCTCGGCATCTTCGCTGCGCACCCCCACAGGATGGGCATAGAGATCCATCCCCGCCCGGCCGAACACGACGAAGCGGTTCTTGGCGATCGCCTCCAGCAGGCGGCTCACGCGCGGCCTTCGGTGTTGCCGGCCCTGGCTGCGTCCAACACTTCGGGATAGGGGTAGTCCAGTCCCAAAAGCTGGCGCAGATCCGGGCTGGCTGCATCGAGGAAAGTCTGCGGCAGGGCGGCCGGCATATCCTCCATCGGCTTGACCCATTTCGGCAGGTATTGAATGAGCACCGCCGAACGGTCGTGGTCGGCCAGGTTGGGCATCGCGCAATGCCAAGCCACGCCGTAAAAGAGCGCGACATCGCCCGGCTCGCCCAGCATGCGCGCGCTACGCTCGAAAAATTTGTCGGCTTCGGTTGGATAGCGCAATGCGCGCTGCGAGCCCGGGACATAGGCAGTTGCGCCGCTTTCCTCGGTAAACGGGTCGAGCAGCACCGAGACCTGGGCGTTCATAGGAAAGGAGCCGTTGAACCCCACAGGATGCGTCTCGGGCCGATGGAAATCCCAATAGGGATAATCGACATGCGGCTCCTGCCCCGGCCCACCGGGCAGAATGCGGTTTGCCGCAATCGACCCCATAATGAACTCAGACCCCAGAAACCGGCGCAAGATCGCCATCAGCACCGGATGGGCGGCCATGTCGGAGAACACCGCGCCCTTGGCCAGCAGGTTCCAGACCCGGCGCTGCAGGCTGAGCGTGCCGGAGGCCTCGGCCGCACCCTGAAAATGCGTGACCTTTTGAGCGGCGTCCTCGGAATGCGCCATGATGATCGACCGCGCCTCGGCGATCTGATCGGGGCTGAAGAGCCCGGTGATGCGCACCGCCCCGCCTCCATGGAGAAGCTCTTCGACAATGGCGGCCGGCTCGGCCTTGGCGGGTTCGAAGCTCTTCATCATACACCCCTGCGCTGCTTGTGGCGGCCATCCTCGATTTCGACATGTTTTTCAGATATTTTTGGACTGTCGCTCACATGAGGCGTGCCAAGCTCCCACCAGGCATGGC
>JBCDDO010000237.1:0-5162 GCA_039180245.1 Pseudomonadota bacterium
ACCGAGGCGGCCCGGTCGATCGATCTTTTGGTGCCGGAGCCCGAGCTTGCCCGGCGCCGCGCGGCCCTGGCCGACCGCCCTGCGCGGCGGCTTGCCGGGGCGCATGAGAAATATGCAGCCCAGGTCGGCAGCGCCTATCATGGTGCGGTGACCCATTCCGGCGCGGTCGACTGGCCGCTGGAGGAGATCTGATGCGCCCCGGCAAGCCGCCGCGCGGGGCGGTCGGCCAGGGCCGCGCGGCGCCGGGCAAGCTCGGGCTCCGGCACCAAAAGATCGATCGACCGGGCCGCCTCGGTGTCGATGCGGATCGGGTCGCCGGTTTCGACCAGCGCCAGCGGCCCGCCCATGGCGGCTTCGGGCGAAAGATAGCCGATGCACATGCCGCGCGTGGCGCCCGAGAACCGCCCATCGGTGACCAGGGCAACCTTCTCGCCCATCCCCTGACCGTAAAGGATCGCCGTCGGCCCCAGCATCTCGCGCATGCCGGGCCCCCCCTTGGGCCCCTCATTGCGGATGATCAGCACATCGCCTTCGGCATAGGCGCGGGCCCGAATGGCCGCCATCGCTTCCTCCTCGCTCTCAAACACCCGGGCAGGGCCCTCATGCACGCGCCGTTTGAGCCCGGCGACCTTGATGAAACAACCCTCGGGCGCAAGGTTGCCCTTCAGCACGATCACCCCGCCCGAGCTGTCGATGGGCTCCGCCGCGGGGTGGATCGCCGCGCCATCGGGTTCGGGTGCCGCGGCCACGGCCGCGCCCAATGTCTGGCCGGTCAGCACAGGGGTGTCGCCGGACATAAAGCCGCCCGCGATCAGGGTCTTGGCGATCATCGGCACCCCGCCCAGCCGGTGCACATCGAGCGCATAGAACTGCCCGCCGGGTTTGAGATTGCCGATCAGCGGCGTGCGTTCGAAGACCGCGCCGGCATCATCCATGGTAAAGCGCAGGCCCGCCTCATGGGCGATGGCGCACAGATGCATGCCGGCATTCGTCGACCCGCCGGTGGCCGCGACGATGGCGCAGGCATTCTCCAGGCTCGCCCGGGTGACCAGATCGCGCGGCAGCGGCCCGCCCCGGGCCAGGATCTCCATCACCAGCGCGCCAGCCTGCACGCCCAGGGCATCGCGCTCGGCATAGACCGCCGGGATCAGGGCAGAGCCCAAGGGCGAAAAGCCCAGCACCTCGGCCACCATCCCCATGGTGTTGGCGGTGAACTGGCCGGGACAGGCGCCGATCGTGGGCATCGCATTCGCGGCCATCGCATCGAGCTCGGCCGGGTCCATCGCCCCGGTCATCACCGCGCCCGCACCTTCATAGGCATCGATGACCGACACAACCCGGCCCTGATGCAGCCCCGGCAGGGTCGAGCCGCCATAGATGAACACCGACGGGCAGTTCAGCCGCGTCATCGCCATCAGCATCGCGGGCAGGTTCTTGTCGCAGCCGCCATAGCCGATCAGCCCGTCATAGGCATGACCACGCATCACAAGCTCGATGGAATCGGCGATCAGCTCGCGCGACATCAGCGAGTTCTTCATCCCCTGATGGTTCATCGAGATGCCGTCGGAGACCGAGATGGTGGTGAACTCGCGCGGTGTGCCGCCGGCCTCCTGCACACCGCGATAGGCATGGGCGGCCTGGGCGCCGAGATTGGCGTTGCAGGGCGAGGTGTCGCCTTGGGTGCTGACCACCCCGATCATCGGCCGGGCCATCGCCGCATCGTCGAGCCCCTGGCCGCGCATAAAAGCGCGATGCGCCACGCGGTCCGGCCCATCGACGGTGATGCGGGAGCGCAGCTTGCGAGGGGAGGGGTCGCTCATCGGGGCCTCTCAGGCTGGATTTCGGTGCGCGCCCGGGTCATGGTCGCTCACCGTCAGGGAGGATGGACCGAGATGGATGAGACAGGCAAGACCGTGCAGGCACTGATCGAGGCAAGACGGGGGACCGGCCCCTACAGCCTGCCCGATGCGATGGTCGGGGCGTCTTTGGTCGAGGCCTATGCGCTGCAGGACGCCTATGCCGCGGCGATTGCCGCCGAGGCCGGCGGGATCGGGGGCTACAAGCTTGCCGCCAACAGCGCCGCGCAGATGGCGCATTTCAGCGTGGCGGAGCCGGTCTGTGCGCGCATCGCGGGCGGTGAAATCCATGCCAGCGGCGCAACCCTAGAGGCAGGCGGCTTTGATCGGGTGGTGGTCGAGCCCGAGCTTGCGGCCGTGCTGGGCGACGGGGTGACCGCCGGCGCGCCCTTTGACCGGGCCGGCACCCTGGCTGCCATCGACCGGTTCCATGCCGCCATCGAGCTCATCGATTTTCGCGGCCGCTCGCTGCCCGATGGCACGCTTTCGGAGGCCGTGGCGCTCAATGTCTACAATGCAGGGATCGTGCTGGGCAGAGCGCAGATCGCACCCGAAGCGCTGGATCTGCCGGGGCTGCATGTGACGTTGAGCTATGATGGCACGCAGGTGGCTGAGGCCACCGGCAATGCCCCGCAGGACCCCATCGAGGGGGTGATGTGGCTGCTCAACCACCTCGCCGGCCGGGGCATCGCAGCCCAGCCTGGCATGGTGATCATGTGCGGCACGCATATCCCGCCCCGCCCGGTCGAGGCCGACACGCGCCGGGTCGAGATCAGCATGGGCCCGCTTGGCGAGGTCGGGTTCAGCCTGGGCTAGTTCACGAAGGACGCAAGCCACAACGACAGGGCGGGCACGGTCACGATCAGCCCCAGCCGCGCGATGTCGGCGATCCAAAAGGGCGTGACCCCGGCAAAGATCGTGCCGGTCTTCACATCCGGCAAGACCCCGCGCAGGACGAACACGTTGAGGCCGACCGGCGGGGTGATCAGGCTGATCTCGGTGACAACCACGACGACAATGCCGAACCAGATCGGGTCATAGCCGAGCCCGGTGACCAGCGGAAAGAAGATCGGCACAGTCAGAAGGATCATCGAGAGGCTCTCAAAGACCATGCCCAGCAGCACATAGATCACCAGGATTGCGGCCACCACCAGCCAGGGGGTGTCGGCGAACCGCGCGGCAAATCCGGCCAGCTCCTGCGGGAAGTCGGTGAAATTGACGAAATTGGCAAAGAGCAGCGCGCCGATCAGCACGGTAAAGAGCATCGCGGTGGTGGTGACGCTTTCTTCAAGGATCTCGCGCAGCACCCGCCAGCTCAGCGCGCCGCGCGCCAACGCAAAAAGAAAGGCGCCGAACGCGCCGATGCCGGCCGCCTCGGTGGGGCTAAAGACCCCGCCATAGATCCCGCCCATCACAATGGCAAAAAGCACCAACACCCCCCAGACCGAGGAGAGGGCGCGCAGCCGCTCCGGCCAGCCCTGGCGGGCGCCGGCCGGCCCCGCCTCGGGCCGCCGCCAGGTGACGTAGCGCACTGCGGCGAGGTAGAAGAGCACGCCGATCAGACCGGGAATGATGCCGGCGGCGAAAAGCTTGCCGATGCTTTGCTGGGTGAGGATGCCATAGATCACCAGCACCACCGAGGGCGGGATCAGGATGCCCAGCGTGCCGCCTGCTGCAATCGAGCCGGTGGCCAGGCTGTCATCATAGCCATAGCGGCGCATCGAGGGCATCGCGACCTTTGACATGGTGGCCGCGGTGGCCAGCGACGAGCCGCAAATGGCCGAGAACCCGCCACAGGCGACCACCGTGGCCATGGCCAGCCCACCCTTGCGGTGGCCCAGAAAGGCGTTGGAGGCGCCGTAGAGCTCGGCCGCAAGGCCCGCCCGTGCCACGAAATTGCCCATCAGCACGAAAAGCGGAACAACCGACAGCTCATAGTTGATCGCCGCATCGAAGGCGGTCTGACCGACATTGTAGAGCGCGCCGACAGGGTTGTTCACCCAGGCCATGCCGGCATAGCCCACCAGGATCATCACAAAGGCGATGGGGATCCGCAGAAAGGCCAGAACCAGCAGGGCGCCGAGCCCGATCAGCGCCTCGGTCATTGCAGATCCTTCTGGCCATCGGCGCGGCGTCCAGTCCAAAGCCCAGCCCAAAGCCCGGCATTCAGCACCGCGGCCAGCGTGGCCACGGCGCACAGCATCGCCATGCCGGCGCTGAACGGCCACAGCTCCAGGTAAAGCTCGTCGGATACCTCTTCGTAAAGCGCCTGATCGCCGGAGCGCACCCAAAGCCGCCAGGTGACCAGCCCAAGCGCGCCGGCTGAGATCAGCGAGACGAGCACCCCTTGCACCCGGCGCGCCCCGCGCGGGATCAGCGCATCGAGCAGATCGACCGTCACATGTCCTTCGCGCAGCACCGTCAGCGGCAGGGCGCAAAAGATGATCGCCGGCATGGTCAGCGAAACGAGCTCATAAGCGGCCGGAAGCGGGCTCGCAAACAGGTACCGCCCCATCACATCGGTGAAGACGAGCAGCATCATCGCGAAGAGAAAGAGGCTGGCCAGAAGGCCCAGCAAGCGGGCGAGGTGACCCAGGCCGGGGACATGCTCCGCGGCCTGGGTCGGGTCGGTCTGCGGCATTACGATCCCAGCTTGGCCATCTCAGCCAGGAAGAAGTCGAGCATGGCCTGCCCGTCGACGCCTTCGGCCTCGGCTGCCTCAAGATAGGCCTGGATAAAGCCCTCATTGAGCTTCTCAAGCTCGGCCTTAAGCTCGGGCGAGGCGGCGACGATGTTGTTGCCGGCCTCGGTCGCAACGCCCAGCCCCCATTCATTGATGGTGTCCCAGCCCTGGCCGGCCAGCTTGGCAAAGGCCTCGCCCGAATACTTGTCGATGATCGCCTTATCCTCGGGGGCAAGCGCGTCATACTTGCCCTGGTTCATCACCAGATAATGGCTCGAGGAGTACCAGCCCCCCGGCATGGTGGTCGAAAAGGGCACCAGATCGGTGATCTTGAAGCTCGGCAGGCTCTCAAAGGGAAAGAGGATGCCGTCGGCAATGCCCGAGGACAGGATCTCATAGCTCTTCGGCGCCGGTTGGCGGATCGACACACCGCCCCAGGCCTCGACAATGGCCAGCGGGATCGGCCCGCCGGTGCGCATCTTCTCGCCGTCCATATCCGCGGGGGTCAGGATGTGCTTTTCGGAGTGATGGACAACGCCCGGCCCGTGCATGTTCATGCCGATCAGATGCACACCGGGATAGAGGTTCTTGTCGGACAGAAACGCATCATGGGTGCGCATCAG